>NZ_QSQJ01000034.1:32281-44596 GCF_003436715.1 Prevotella sp. TF12-30
TGCCTTGGATGCAGAATATGGAGAGTGAGGATTGTACTTGGTAGTCTCTACGAAGAACTCCTCGCCGTAAGCCTCGTGGTTCTTACCGCTGGATGCCTTGGTGGTGAAAGGAGCAGGAACGCCCTCAGGGTGAGTCATCTTCAATGCACCGTAAACCTCATCGGTAGAGATGTGGTAGAAACGCTTGCCCTCATATCCCTCAGGAAGACTCTCCCAGTAGATCTTTGCCGCCTGAAGCAGAGACAGGGTACCCATCACGTTGGTATGAGCAAAAGTGAATGGATCCTTGATACTTCTATCTACATGGCTCTCGGCAGCGAGATGAATGATGCCATCCACCTTGTAGTCCTGCATCAGCTTCAACATCAGGTCGAAATCACAGATATCACCCTTAACAAAAGTATAGTTAGGCTTGTCCTCAATGTCCTTGAGGTTAGCCAGGTTGCCTGCGTATGTCAACTTGTCGAGGTTGATGATGTGATACTCAGGATATTTGTTCACGAAAAGTCTTACTACGTGTGAGCCGATGAAACCAGCACCGCCCGTGATAATAATATTCTTCATTTCAATTATTTCTGTTTAAGATTAGCAATACATTTTTCTAAAGAATCCACCCAGTAAGGAACCTTAACGCCAAAGGTCTCCTTGATGGTACGCTTATCCAATACGGAATAAGCCGGACGAGTTACAGGAGAAGGATACTCCGAGCTATAACATGGCTGGATATCGCATTCCGTATGACCGGAGATTCTTGCAATCATCTGGGTGAAATCATACCAGGAGCAGACACCCTCATTTGAGAAATGATATACTCCAACATATTCATCCTTGCTCTGGGCAGCCTTTACCTTATCCAATATAGTGATGATGGCATTCGCCAGATCGAGCGCGTAAGTAGGAGTACCGCACTGGTCGAAGACTACTTTCAACTGAGGCTTGGTTGCCGTCAGGTTGAGCATCGTCTTGCAGAAGTTCTTGCCAAACTCAGAATACAGCCAGGCCGTACGGATAATCACGTAATCACAGCCTATAGCCATAATCTTCTGCTCACCATGAAGCTTCGTTGTACCATATACGCCAGTAGGAGTTCCCTTCTGGTCAGGATTACATGGCACATTATAAGGTTCCTTACCAAAGACATAATCAGTAGAGATTTGGATGAGCAGGCCATCAACCTCCTTCATCGCCTTAGCCAGATTCTCAGGAGCATCCGCATTGAGTTTTTCTGCCAATGCAGCCAGTTTCTCATCAGTCTCGCATGCATCCACATTGGTCCATGCCGCACAGTTCACGATGGCTTTCACAGCATTCTCCTTCACCATCTTGCGGATGGCATCCATATCGGTGATGTCAAGATAAGAAGTTTCCATACCTTCTACCTGATTGACATCTGTAAAGATATAATGATCTGTTGTATGTTGGCTAACGATGCGCATTTCATTACCTAGCTGACCGTTAGCACCTGTTACTAAAATATTCATAACCTAGTATTTTAAATTCTTCTTTAATGTCTGATTGCCTTCATCCAATATCGAAAGCAGATATCTTCCATAATCATTTTTGAGCATAGGCTGTGCCACCTCACGAAGTTTATTGGTATTTGTTGTTTTACTTGTATAAATCCACCTTTAGTACTCGAAAGGACTATCAAAGTCCTTCAATACTTCATGCCTTGTATCCTTTTCCGAAAGATTAGCATGTTACGTAGGAATACGCCAATCGATACCGAGAGAATCATCCAAGATCAAGATACCACCATCAGCCTTCTCTTTAAACTCACGCTCGCTGAAGCTCTCGAAGAAATCTCTAAACAGGCGAGGTTCAATGATAAGCACGCCTTCAATATCTGTCTTTATTACGTTCATTATATCAATTACTGAACTTGCTAATCAATTATAATTAGTTTGCATATAGAAAAAACGGGCTACTAAGCTCCATCACCGAAAAGTAGCTCAAAAAAAATGGGAGAGGGAGCCGTTCGCCCGTAGATCTATTATCTTATTCTATGTATCTTCTTCCATACAGCAAACCAAGTTCTGAACAATGGTTCGCTCAATGCCTCAGTAGGATAATGCTTCACAAAGCGAAAGTTGCGCAAACTCATTCTGAGATAGCGATGAAGTTTGTCTTCATTTTCCTTGCTTCCAAGCCGAGTGTCATATTGAGCAAAATTGCCTCCTTGCACAATTTCAGCCAACAAAAAACGACCTTCATACACATCTATGGGAGCAATCATTTTCTCCTCAGGTAGTCCCAAAGTTTCATACAACACATACATCACTACCTTTGCAAACTTCCACAATCCGAGGTGTTTTAGCTCACGTTGCAATACAGCCTTATTTTTTATATTGCAATCCATGTTCCGTAAAACGAAGTAGTAGTCTATTAATTGACGTAAGCCAATACCCTCAGTGAACACATGGCGATAGAGATGAGAGAGGATATATAACATTGAAGTTCATCGTTGGCACTGTAATTTCCCCATATCCATCTAGTAACGTAACGACATTTGAACATTGCAAATCCATCACCTCCTTAAACCATTTTTGCATTCTGTGGTTATGAACAGGGAAGAACATATACGAAGGCGTGAAATGCGCCTCTATCGCCGTCTTCATCACAGGGAAGTCTACATGGTGATAACGCACCACCTGATTCGGACACACCTTATTTATATATTGCATCACTCGTTTTCTGCCACCAGCGAGATAGATGTCTATATCCCCAGGCGTTCGCATATAAGGGTCGGGATAAAGCAACGCATTCACTTGCCCCTTCAAGATACAGTTAGCAAAGCCCTCGTTCTCGAAGTTCTGACAAATCTTCACGGAATCCTAAAACAGTTTGATATTCTGCTTCCGAATCATTTCCGCCATCACCATCCATTGCATCAGTAGCTTCTGCTTTGGCGCCAACTCCTTTGGCAACCGCTGGATACCATAAAACAGCACACCAAGCAAAGCCTGCTTCTTGGCAATAGCATACAGTTCCTTCCAATCCACCTCCTTCAAAGAACCAGGTATTTCCTTGGCAGAACCAATGCAGAATCGCAAGAAATCAAAGAAAATCTTTTGTTGTTTCAACATAAAGTTGTACTTTTGCACGCATGAAAGAGAAATTACAAAGAGCCATCGGCCATATTATACCGACGCTTCTATTCATTATATTACTTCCCATATCGGTAGTCTTCACCCCTATTCATTGGCTTTATAAGACTATCCGAAGATTTTTTCTGCGATGAATCTTGCAGGAAACAGCAAGCCTGCCATCACATAACGCTTACGGGTATGCGGTTCCTTCCACATTCGATAAATAAAGCGAAGATTCGTCTTATCCACCCATGCTGGATAGTAATCTATCTCATTCTTGGAAGTCTGATGGATAAATCCACCACAGGTAAACCCGATTCCCTGATAACCGGCATTCTTCACCTTTAGCAGGAACTTCTCTTGCATCAAAGCTCCCATACCAACTATCAAGAAATCTGAATTCAGCTTAACAATATGCTTTGCCTCCTCATCCATTTCCCGTTCAGAAGCAAAGTAACCATTACGATAACCTGCAAACTTCACCTTTGGATACCGCTCACGGAATATCTCCACGGCCTTCTCCACCTGCTTCTGCTTAGAAGCCACAATATAGATAGTCTTTCCATGTTCCTCTGCATACGAGAACAACTCCGGTGCCATCGAAGTCATATCAAAACTTCTTCGAGTCACCAACTTGCCATAAACCAACTTGATGGCTTTCACCAGCAAGCCACCATCGGCAAATATACCATCCATCTTATCAAACAACTCCTTATTATCCAGAGCTGTAAGATAAGATACAGGATTGAGGTAAGTATAAACCTTACCCTTTGTTTCAAATATCTGATGGACGGAAGATTTTTCCGTTGATAATATTTTATTAACTAATAAAGATTTCATAACCAACTACTATACATTATATTTTATTCCCAATTTCTTCAACTCTTCTTCCACACATTTCTGAAAGATCGGTGAGTCTATCAATGCCTTTTTAACCACATCTTCACACTTATTCGGCTCGAAATTATCATCAATATCCATCTTGATTGCCTGAAAGCATTCAACAAGAGTTTTACGACCACCATTTTTCCTTACATAGTTTACAAGTTTATTCTTTAGGTCAACGATGAATTTACCACATGCATTATCATAGACTTGGAACATTTTCTGCCCCTTATCATCCATAGTGTTCTTAATAAGCCTAAAAGTCTCATCATCAATACTTCCTTGTTGAATATAAAATCGGATATGAGGCAAGCCATCCTTGTCTTCCACTTTACAGTAGAGATAGTTTTCTGCGGGTGGTGTATCCAAATAAGCATTCCAATATTTCCTATTTCCCTCACCATCTGTAATGTTATCAGACTTATGCCCATTACACAACATACACGATGGTATTAAGTTTCTGGGATGTACCGCAAACAAAGGATAATCATTTTGAGGAATAAAATGATCCATAGTATTAACCAAATTGATTTCACATAACGGACAAAAGTTATTCTCATAACCATCATCATTTAATACTTCCTTCCGCAGATTGGCAATTCTGGTTCGAGTATATGAATACAGACTCCTCATCTCCTCCTTGTCTGAAGCTTCCAATATTGGATGCGTTCCTTCCAAAGATTGAAGTTTGTTTGTTCCAAAAGCTGTATCATAAGATTGGATATAATCCTTGTGAGTTTCAACTCTTTCATGACACCGCCCTTTAAAGGTTTCTTCCTTTGACAAATGCTCTTCACCCCTTCTTTTGTTGGTAGAGTCAATGACACCTTTGATGAATTCAATATCATCAATACCCACAGGTTTAAGCTTCCTCATAGTTATGTTTGTCTATTACCGATCGTATAAGCAATCTCATATTCATGCCCAGTTTGTTATGCGCACCTTTTAGCCTATCCACTATTGTAGCATAATCATAATGACACTTCCTGGCTACTGATTCCACAAAATGCTCATATTTCTTTTCATCAGACATGTTCTTGAATATCACATCACTTAATATCGATACATCTTCGCCAAAACACTCTATACCAATTTTTGCAACACTCAAAGTATTACCAATTCTTTCCAGGGTATATACATTGTCGGAAACCATTTCCCTAACTATCAATGGAGAGTGGGTGGCAATGATAGCGTATGATTCAAATTCTTCCAATACATCACAGATGGCTTTCATCAGTACGGTAATTGCATGTGGATGCAAATGCTGTTCGGGCTCATCAAACAAGAGGAGAGTATCATATCGAATATTTGCCATAATTTCAGTCAAGGAATAAACATAGATAGATTCACCAGAACTCATATTTTGGCAAAACTCATTTATATTATCTTCTACCAGCCTATAGTCTCCTTTATCGTCTTCCTCATAAAAACCGTCTATGATATTTTGATCGATAACAGCTTTCATAATGTGTCTCCATCTCCTTAGAAGTTGATTGGAAGAGCCTCTGTGTAAAATCTTCATTAGATTTCCCTTGAAGATAGCAATTTGGTCTTGCAGTGAAAACAACTCTGTTTGATTCTTCAATAGACCACAATAATGATATTCTACTGTATAGTCTGTTGAGACAAGAGGAAACTTGTCAAATGGAGAGTAAGACATCACCATGATTTTACTCATGATAGGTGGCAAACCTACAAATGCCCCTTTGTCCTTTCCTATAAAAGACTCTACAATGTTGTTTAACAGAGTAGATTTACCTACACCATTTTCTCCAATAAGACCTATCATTCGATGATAGGGTTCACAATCATAAGCAAAATCGAAATCAATATCAACCGGTGTCACATTTTCCCCACCATATTTCGGTTCGTAACGATAGGTAAAGGCATAAGACTGTCTCATATCTCTGCCGAAGACCCAAAAACGACCTTCCCTTAAAGCTCGTTCTGCAGAGTTATCTCTCAACAAAGATGATTTGAAAGCAATCGTATCAGCAAACTTTTCATGAATTTTACTATATAAAGCAGCATCCTTTAACTCACCCAAGTAAATATATGCTCTCTCAGCAAACAACTTAAACATATTATCATAATAGTCTAAATTATCTCCTAGGGAGCAAAAATTATCATCTAGTCTATAAAAGCGCTCTGGTAAAACAGTACTTGTATCATGCTCAGATAACTTCATAATCTTGACTCTACCGAGAAACTCTATCTGTTTATTTTTCTTATAGTATAGCCTAAACCAAGTCTGGTATCCATAATCATTCCACATATTATTGAAAGTCAGCATAAAGCATTCCTTCTCATCGGGAACTTCCATTTCTTTCTCTTCAAAACGGAAACGATTTGTAATAACAGACTTACATCTAATGAAAGGTATCCGATTATCCACTTCAGGCGTAATACCTTCACCAATCGTTTGAATAACAAGCCTACCTTCATCATTAATTATCTGGTAGTTTTCTGTTTCGAGAATCTTCTGCAAATCATTAATGATAGCTTCATCAGACATAATATTAATGAGACCTTCCACAAAACGCAATAGTTTATGCTCATCATCAAGTATATGGAGCACTGACAAATAGAGTTTATCTTGCGTCCAATCATCATTCATGAAATAGTGCTTATCTATCTCATCTCCAAGAATTTTATACCGAGAGTCTTCACCTGTAGAAGGACTCTGATAAACATTCCACAAAGAGGAAATCAAGTTAAGCACATCGTGTTCATAACGCAGTTGATCATCAATGCGCTTAACTATTCCATATATGGCTTGTCTAGCTTCTTGTTTCATTGCAAATTCTTTACAGCAGTGATGTTACTATCCGATACCTTAATAGAATTTGTCCTTTTTGAGAACACTTGCCGTTCCTTATTACCAAGCCAAATTCCACCAATATGTGAATCCAATAATGATATTTTCGACTTACTGGCCACATCATCATTTTTGAACTCAAAGACTACGGGATTCACCTTATCGTATGGATCTTTCCACATAATTTTATTGTGAATCAACTTCAATTGCGAGATATGCATCTCACAAATATTAAGCACGTCAAAAGCTGTGTCGTACGTATCGCAGAAACATTGACTCAAGAACACACATCCACCTCTATTTCTGAGATATGTACTACCATGTATATATCTTGGCAACATCCAAGCATGAATACGCTCGAAGAAATTGCTACCTTGATTATCTACAGCAGTGTAACAATCTATCATGATACAGTCTGAGAAATGGCAATCACCAGTTTTTGTTTTGATACCTATCGAATTTTTCCGACAACCATGAAAGTGCAAGTTATCAGCCAACAACTCATACCCTTCTTTAACGTTTAAACCAATTGCGTAATTACCTATTCCTAAAAATTCTCCATCTGTAAGGTGAAGTTTGATAACCTTGCTACAATCAATCCCCACTTTCGCTTTACCATTAAGGTCCAGTCGGAAATTACGAATCATTCCCGTCCAATATTCTGTCTTGTCCCAATGAATCGTCAGCATAGATATAGAGTCTGTAGCTATTATCGTAGCTCCGCCCAAATCCATATCAATAAACCCAGATATTCTCAAGCCTTTATCAATATAGTAGCTATGACTTGCGACTGAGGTTAGTTTACACCCATTCGCTATGCAATAATTTATAGCCTTCTGCAAACCATTGGCATTATTAGATGCCAATTTCGGGGTATTGCTGACGCAGCCAAAATCTTCAGGTGTTACATATACTGGCACATTACCTTCAGCAAGACAACAGATCCAAATAAGAACAAAATAGAAAACTAAAAAACTACGTTTCATTTTATTTTGAGATAATCTTTTAGACATTTAGGAATATAAACAACAGCATATTGATAGAATATATTATATGATTGAGCGTGGAATTCAAATAGCCCGTATAAGGCAGAAACATATATACCATAACAACCAAAACAATAGCCATTTCCTTCAAAATATTAATATTAAACTAAACACTATATTTTGCCTTTTATCACCTTAGCCAACTTTGGATATTTCACAGAGAAAGGAACCCATAATTTCAACGCAATCCGTTTCCATAATGGTTGCCAAGTACCTGCGAAATGATGAATGGAATAAGTATTCGCCGTGATTGTGATTTTCTTTGTCACATAATTCTTTGGACTGAAATAATCCAACGGAAGAACACAAACCACCTCCTTATCATCTACAAATTGCGATGGATTATCAATAAACCTCATCTCAAATTTACTCAGAATACATTTTTTCAGGATTGATGGCAATACAGCAGTCTGTGCTTTACCATCCATATTAATAAAATGCTTACCATTATAATAGTTAAGACATTCCTTTATCCATAGGGTGTTCTTCTCTGCTCCAATGATGGCAGCCTCTATTCCTTGCGGACTATTTTCCTTACATATAAAATAAGGATATTTCAGTAAATCATCAAAGGGCTTCAATACCTCAACATCACTATCAAGATATATTCCACCCTCTGTTGCCAAAGCATAAAGACGAATGTAGTCAGCAGCAAAAGCATACTTTTTATTTTCAAAGGCTTCCCTTACCCAAGGATTCTTTGAAAGTGGGAACTTCTTCAAGTCCCATTTTACAAGTTCGTAATCAGGAAGATACTTCTTCCAACTCTCCACGCACTTCAATAATTTCTCTGGCATCGGGTCATCACTCAACCAGCAATAATGTATCTTTTTTGGTATCATATCAATTTATTCATTTAATAGTTTTTCCCAGCGACTCACAATCTTATCCAACGTGAATCGCTTGCTAGATTCTATAGCAGCCTTCTGCATAACCATACGTTTGTTGGCATCAAGCATCAAAGCATGCATCTTATGATAAAACTCTTCCTCATTCTTGTCTGTCACAAGATAACCGTTTTCACCGTCATTGATTATCTCATGGAACGAGGCGCATGTGTCGTACACAAGAGGCACACAACCAAACTGTAACGACTCGTTCAATGTCATCGGCCATCCCTCAAAAAGAGATGTCATCATAAACAGGGAACTCTTCTTATAATATCCAACAGGATTCTGACGACCCTCAAAGGAAATGCGTTTCAGACCTAACGTAGATACCATCTTACGATATTCATGCTCAGACTCACCAAATCCCACTATCTTGAAAGTCCAATCATTTAATTCAGCATCATCTTCTATACGTTTCCATATCTTAATGGCCAAGGAGATACGTTTCTGCACTTCGTCCAAACGAGTAACTATCAAAACAGTTTTCTCCTTCTTGCTCAAATCTTCCAAAGGAATAAACTCATCAAAAGATACAGCATTTGGGATGGAAGCAAATTTTCTCTTGTCATTGATGTTCCCAAACTTACAATAGTCATCGGAATACTCCGGAGACAAAAGCACGATCTTGTCACACAATGAATAAGCCACCTTATACAACTTATGGAAAGAAGCATCCATATAAGGCTTGAATACAGGATATATCAACACTTTAACCAAAGCCTTAACCCGATTGCTTAACGACTGAGCATATCTGAATTGATTCCATATAGAATAAAATGCGTTAAAATACGGCTCATAACCTGGAGCAAAATGGTGAACAAATAACATGCTTGGTTTTCGAGATGCTTTTGCCCTGCCATCATACACGTTCTTTACCATTATAAAAGCCCCTTCAAGAATGATTTTGTCTATTTGTTGGCTGTCGATAATATCTCTCACAGATTCTGGAGAATAATTGGTGTAAATACCATCAAACTCTGTCATCTCAAACATATCCCCAATAGGCTTTGCATACAAGTTATAGCACTTATGCCCACGACGGCGCATCTCATTGCTGATGCGTGCCGTGGTGCGTTCGGTTCCACCTTTCTGTTCAGAAATTTGGAATACGGTAACAAACAGTATATTCATCGTCTCTTACTCTTTACCGTAATATTCGTCAATGGCATCATGAAGAGCGTTAATAAATCCGCGTCCATGCGTCTTGTCCGGTTCCATGTAGTTGCCTTCTCCCCATTCATTCCATGATTTAAGAATCAATACTTGACCATCTGCTGGCTTATTCTTGATAGCATCAAATGCCATCATGCAATGCTTTTTGAAATACTCAGGCTCAGTATGCCAATAGATGACACCATTTGCCCCACTACGTGGAGAATGGTCCCATTGCGTAAACAACTGTGGAATTACGTCATTTTCGTAATCACGTTTTGTTACAAACTCCTTGTAATACAAGCGATAATCATACAAGAAAGCAGGCTTTTTAGTAAAGAAGCTCTTGATTGGCTTCAACTTATAATCGATGTAATGACCTATCTTACCCATTTTTCCAAGTAATGTGTCATGGCGAGTATAGTTGAGTCCCTGGTAAACCACGGCATCAAATCCTTTCTCTCTCAACATAGGTTTGATATAATTACTCTTGGTTATTTCACCAACTAAATACAAATCCGGGAATCCTGCTTCCTTTGTCCATTTTCTGAAATTATCAAGATACTCCTTAGGCACAGACACTGGGTCGTAAATCAAGAAGAATGGCTTACCATTAATCTTGGTATAACGAGGATCCTTAAAACTGCGGAGCAGTAACTCAAAGTGCATTTTCTCATCTTCTATGCCAGGATACTCCTGTCCGATAAGAAGATTGTTGCTTGTCGTACCATCCTTGTTCCACGTTTTTGAATACCAAGAATGGTTTGCCCATCCTAGGCAAAAGCCAAAATCAGGCTTTCCCGAAGCCAACACCTCATCGTAAAT
The DNA here is from genome assembly GCF_003436715.1 of Prevotella sp. TF12-30. Lineage (NCBI taxonomy): Bacteria > Pseudomonadati > Bacteroidota > Bacteroidia > Bacteroidales > Prevotellaceae > Prevotella > Prevotella sp. TF12-30. The sequence continues at coordinate 42,987 of NZ_QSQJ01000034.1, forward strand.
ATCGGCCATTAGTCGCTTTCCATTACCAAACCAGTAATGCCAATAGCAAAAAGAAGTAACACCTGCAAGCTTTGCCAAGTCTGCTTGTTTCTGACGTATTTCAGGATCACGCAAGTCATAATAACCTAATTCTGTTGGTATGCGTGGCTGGTCATGCCCCTTGAACAGAGGTTTTGACTTTTTTACGTTTGTCCACTCTGTAAATCCCTTGCCCCACCACTTATCATTCTCTGGTATGGGATGAAATTGAGGCAAGTACAATGCTATAATCTCTGGTCTTTTCATATTTTGTTTTATTTGTTATATTTCTTAAATACTTCTACAATTTGTTTCACAATGTCATCAGCCTGTGACTTTGAAATATTATTAATCATGGCTGTTTGACCAAAAATGCCATTGTTCTCAAAAGCACCCTTAAACTTGTAACTATAAGCCAGTCCGAAAACAGGTACTTTGGTGAATATGGCTGCAAAATTTGCATGCATACGTGTACCGATAAAAAACGACATTTTGGATATCACATACTTAGTCTTTGGAGAAATCAAGTCCATATCTATAAGATGGACACCTTCCTTGCTTTTCAACTTAGAGTAGAAAATGCGTGATGCTTCCAAATCATCATTATCTGTCTCTGGATTTTGATAACCATAGCTATGTGAAATCAAATATATTGGGCGGTGAATGCTTTGGAAATATCTCACTATCTGTTCACAAAGATAATGATAATTTTCAAATTGCCCTGCTAACGTTCTGAAATGATTGCTATAAGTCAAACCACTTACATTCAAACCTATCGCACCATTTTCTATTTTTATATCGAAAGGTTCTGGCTGCATGAAATATGAGAGATCGTTTGTCAATTCATATTTCACACCCATTTTCTTCAATTCTTCTACAAAACGATCATCACGCACGTACACATCTTTTGCTGCCTGAAGAATATATTTAGCCAAAGCGTAATTTTCTTTCTTCTCAAAAGGGCCCAAAGTTTGAGGCAGCTGTATGGTAGGAATACCTGCCTTTATTGCCATCAACGTCTCCGGAAGTCGCCAATAGAAAGTCTGTGTACTATATATATCAGAAAATCCGTCGCCGCCATTGATTGCTGCCACATATTCCATATTGCGTATTGCCTTTCCAAAAGGGGTAAAAGGCAATGTGATATGAAATTTCTCTAAAAGTGTTTTTTCTAGAAAGAATACATTCAATGTCTTTATACAAAACTCTTTATCTCCAACTCTTACCTTATCTATCTTATTGATACGATTCTCCTGTTTCAAGGGATTTTTGATGAATCGTAAGTTCAAAATCTTGGTATCAGGTGTCAGCCCATAACGCTGTTCTAGAAACGACAAACTCCCGTAACCCAAGGCTTGGGTTCCACGGTTGTTATCATGAATATCAAAGCCAGATATCACTATAAATTTTTGTTTGCTTTTTCCCATGTGTCTTTTATATTTTTACGTTTTTTTACAATTTTTGCAGGTATACCAACTACGATTGAATGTGGCGGAACATCTTTAGTGACAACACAATTTGCTCCAATCCAAACATCATCGCCAATCCTTACCCCCCCAGCCCGTCCGAGAACGGCCGTTTGGGGGTGTATC
>NZ_QSQJ01000035.1:0-42817 GCF_003436715.1 Prevotella sp. TF12-30
AGCGAGTGCAAAAGTACTAACTATTTTCCATTCCACCAAATGTTTTGAGAAGAAAATCGCTTTTTCTTTTATTTTTTAACAGTTATAAACATCTACAACTCATAAAAATCACTCTTCACCTTTTATATATATTCATAAGCGCATAAACAAATCAAAGCAAGGTGACATGATTAGCTGCAATATCTACCAACTTTTTTCGTCTTGCCACACCTATAATATAATGTGCATCCTTAGAAGAACAATGAAAGTGCTTTTTCACCCCCTTTACAAGTTCGTCCTTCGTAATAGAACGCACTCCTGCGGGATATGCTCCGCGCACAGCCTTCTCAATATCTCCCATATTAAACTCATGATGACGCTTATGAAAGTAAGACGACACCATGACCGCAAACACAATCACCAAAACGATGATAAAAAATAATACTGACTGACTCATGATAATAAACTTTAATCGGTTAAAACGATAACTGCTATCGCTATTTTTCTGCAAATATAAGAAAAAAAACGTAAAGCAGTTCACTTTCTCCCGTTTTTTTGCAGAAAAAGGTTATTTTTTTATCGTTTTTCTCAATTATTTGTTGATAATCCAAAAATATTGTGTATTTTTGCAGCAAAGGAACGCCATTTACATATGACACTTCCCCACTAACAATAAAAGTATAACCATAAAAACATAGAGAAAATGCAAGAAACTGTAAAGAAAGTATTGACAGGTGACTTCAATCGAAAGAAGGCTCTGATGTTTCTCATCACAGCCTTAGCCACAATTCTGGTATGGAACTTACCCATCGACAGCTTTGGAATCGAGGGTCTCACTGTTGTACAACAACGTGTAATCGCCATATTCGTAATGGCAGTGATGCTATGGCTCACAGAAGCAATTCCAGCTTGGGCCACCTCAGTAGTTATCATTTTTGTACTGCTATTCTTCGTCTCCGATTCGGCTTTTGCCGTCATGCAAGGTTCAGAGGGAGAGTACGGCAAGCTATTGGACTACCAAGGTGTAATGGCATGTTTCGCCGATCCAACAATCATACTCTTCCTGGGAGGTTTCGTACTAGCCATCGCAGCTACCAAAAGCGGTCTTGACGTACTGATGGCAAAAACATTGATTGCCCCATTCGGCAAGCGCTCGGAAAACGTACTATTGGGGTTTATGCTCATCACCGGTATTTTCTCCATGTTTATCTCCAACACGGCCACAGCTGCAATGATGCTTACCTTCCTAACCCCAGTATTCAAGTCGCTCCCTGCTAACGGAAAAGGAAGAGTAGCGCTGACTATGGCCATTCCTATCGGAGCTAACCTCGGTGGTATGGGAACCCCTATCGGAACTCCTCCTAATGCTTTTGCCTACAAGGTTCTCAATGACCCCGCAGGCTTGAACCTCGGAATAGGTTTTGGAGAATGGATGGCAATTATGGCTCCGATGGTTATCATCATGCTTTTCTGCGCATGGTTTATCATCCGCAAGATGTTCCCATTCTCACAAAAGACTATAGAATTAAAAATCGATGGCAATATAAGTCACAATTGGCGTACTATAGTTGTAGGTGCCACATTCTTCCTTACCATCCTTCTTTGGGTATGTGGCAAGCAACTAGGTGTCAATGCCAACACTGTGGCTATGCTTCCAATTGCCGTTTTTGCCTTTACAGGCGTGGTAACAGCCAGCGACCTGAAAGATATAGATTGGGCCGTCATCTGGATGGTTGCCGGTGGTTTTGCTCTCGGTCTCGCCATGAATGGAACCGGCTTAGCAGAAAATGCAGTAAACAGTATCCCTTTCGCCGAGTTTAACCCATTAGTAATTATGGTGGTCTCTGGATTAGTTTGCTTCATACTAAGTAATTTTATCTCAAATACAGCAACTGCCGCCCTGCTCATCCCGATCCTTACCGTAGTATGTTCAGGAATGGGCGACAAGTTGACTTCTATAGGAGGAACCCAAACTATCCTCATAGGCGTAGCAGTAGCAGCCTCTTGCGCAATGTCGCTTCCAATCTCTACTCCACCAAACGCCATTGCCTACTCCACCGGTCTTATCCAACAGACAGACATGGTGAAAGCAGGTCTTACCGTGGGCGTACTAAGTATGGTAATCGGCTATGCTGTACTCATCACATTCTGCCGTCTTGGCTTTATGTAAAAAAGAAATTTTAAGAAGTATTAAATATCGGCACTGCAAAATAAACTCGTTTTTATTTTGCAGTGTCTTCTTTTTACCGTAACTTTGCACCCATGAAAAAGATAGTTATTGGAATAGATGTCGGCATTTCTACTACAAAGATAGTAGGAATAGACGAGAGTGGGATGGTTATCAGCCCTATTCGCATCAAGGCCACCGACCCTATCACCTCCTTATATGGAGCATTTGGAAAATATTTACACGACAACAAAATTAGCCTCGACGAGGTAGAACAAGTTATGCTCACCGGTGTAGGTTCTGCTTACATTGATGAACGAATCTATGGTCTGCCTACATCGAAGAGCGAAGAGTTTGTTGCCGATGGACTCGGTGCACGATACGAAAGCAAGCTTGAGCGTATGATTGTGGTAAGTATGGGCACAGGAACCTCCCTCGTAAAGTGCGACGGCAAAGAGATCAAACACATCGGCGGCATTGGTATTGGTGGAGGAACACTAGCAGGCCTGAGCCGAATTATGCTCAAGACCGATGACATCAAGCAGATTGTAAACCTTGCCAAAAACGGTGATGTATCAAAAATCAATCTGCTAATAGGAGACATCAGTGCAAAACCTCTACCTGGACTTCCTATGAATGCAACAGCATCGCTCTTCAGTAATGCCAAAGCCAACGCCTCCCGTGAAGACATAGCAATGGGGCTTATATGGATGGTATTACAGAGCATCGGCTCAGCAACCATACTCTCCTCCCTAGAATCAGGCATCAAAGATTTTGTAATGATAGGCAACCTGACACTTTTACCACAATGCAGAGAAGTATTCCCTGCTATGGAAAAACTCTATGGTGTAAGATTCAGAATCCCTAAATATTCAGAATTCTGCACTGCCATAGGTGCTGCACTAGACTATAAAAACAAGACCGAATTATCTTAAAAGCAGGTTCAAACCATACCTTCATATCAAGAAGGAGCAAGTTACAAAATGGCGCACAACACCACAACCCCAAGCTACATAAAAGGCACAACACCACAATGCGCTGAAACTGAACAGATTAATCATTTTGGGAAACCACTCTTAGAACAAGTTTCCCAAAACGATTTTTTAAACACTTGATACTCAACGACTTAATATTTTTTAACACAAGAAAAGTTGTCCAAAACGTACAACTTTCATTTTAAATTCTTATCTTTGCATTGTCGAAAAGATGGTATTTATAGCCACTTTCAAGTATAAAGACTTAGTATCAAGCAATTTAAATATCAATTATAAAAGTAACACAAGAAATGATTCAAACTGTAGTTAAACGTGACGGACGCATCGTTGGTTTCAACGAGCAAAAAATCATGGCTGCCATACGCAAAGCCATGTTACATACCGATAAGGGGGAAGACTCCTCTTTAATAGAGCAAATCACTGACCACATCGCATATCGCGGCAAGAGCCAGATGAGCGTAGAAGCCATCCAGGATGCCATCGAGCTGGAACTTATGAAGAGTGCCCGCAAAGATGTTGCTCAGAAATATATTGCCTATCGTAACCAGAGAAACATTGCCAGAAAAGCTAAGACCCGTGACGTATTCATGAGTATTGTCAATGCAAAGAACAATGACATCACCCGTGAAAACGCCAATATGAATGCTGACACTCCAGCTGGCATGATGATGAAATTTGCTTCAGAAACCACTAAACCATTCGTTGACGATTATCTTCTTTCCCAGGAGGTACGCGACGCCGTTACACATAACTACATCCACATCCACGATAAAGACTATTATCCAACCAAGAGTTTGACTTGTGTTCAGCACCCATTGGATATTATCCTCAAGCATGGTTTCACAGCAGGCCATGGCTCTAGCCGTCCTGCTAAGCGTATCGAAACTGCAGCCGTATTAGCATGTATCTCTCTAGAAACTTGCCAGAACGAGATGCATGGAGGTCAGGCAATTCCTGCCTTCGACTTCTATCTGGCCCCATACGTACGTATGTCGTACCAGGAAGAGGTAAAGAATCTGGAAAAGCTAACAGGAGAAGATCTCAGCGACCTCTACAATATTGATATTGACGACTATTTAGTGAAAGACCTGACAGGCTTGGAAGGTAAAGAGCGCCTGGAGCAGCATGCCATCAACAAGACCGTAAACAGAGTACATCAGGCAATGGAGGCATTCATTCACAATATGAACACAATCCACTCTCGTGGCGGTAATCAGGTTGTATTTTCTTCTATCAATTATGGTACAGATACAAGTGCTGAAGGTCGTTGTATTATGCGAGAGATTCTGCTCAGCACATACGAAGGCGTAGGAAATGGAGAAACAGCTATCTTCCCTATCCAGATCTGGAAGAAGAAGCGTGGCGTTAACTACCTGAAGGAGGATCGAAACTACGACCTCTATCAGTTGGCTTGCAAGGTAACCGCTCGTCGTTTCTTCCCTAACTTCCTGAATCTCGATGCCACATTCAACCAGAATGAGAAATGGCGCGCTGACGATCCAGAGCGTTACAAGTGGGAAATCGCCACTATGGGTTGCCGTACCCGTGTATTCGAAGACCGTTGGGGCGAGAAGACTAGTATTGCACGTGGAAATTTGAGCTTTTCAACTATCAATATCGTGAAGCTTGCCATCGAATGTATGGGCATTGAGAACAAGCAACAGCGTATTGATATGTTCTTTGCAAAACTGGACAACATCCTCGACATTACCGCCAAGCAACTCGATGAGCGCTTCCAGTTCCAGAAAACAGCGATGGCAAAACAGTTCCCATTGTTGATGAAATATCTTTGGGTAGGAGCAGAAGACTTGAAGCCAGAAGAGACTATCGAGAGCGTTATCAATCATGGAACACTGGGTATTGGTTTCATCGGACTTGCAGAATGCCTCGTAGCACTCATCGGTCACCACCATGGTGAAAGTGAAGAAGCACAGGATTTAGGCTTGAAGATTATTACTTATATGCGTGACCGAGCTAACGAGTTCAGCGAGCAGTACCACCACAACTACTCCATCCTGGCTACGCCAGCAGAGGGCTTGAGCGGTAAATTTACCAAGAAGGACCGCAAGCAGTTTGGCATTATTCCAGGAGTTACCGACCGTGACTACTATACCAATAGTAACCACGTACCAGTTTACTATAAGTGTACAGCCCTCAAAAAAGCAAAGATCGAGGCGCCATATCACAATCTAACCCGTGGTGGTCACATCTTCTATGTAGAAATTGACGGTGATGCTACTCACAATCCAGCAGTCATTTCAAGCGTAGTAGATATGATGGACAAATACAATATGGGCTATGGTTCAGTAAACCACAATCGCAACCGCTGTCTCGACTGCGGATACGAGAATGCGGATGCCAACCTTGAAGTATGTCCAAAATGCGGTAGCCATCACATAGATAAGCTACAGCGCATCACAGGTTATTTGGTGGGAACAACCGACCGTTGGAACAGCGGTAAACTTGCAGAGCTTCACGATCGTGTCACCCACATTGACACCCCACAAAAATAAGATAAATGATTAGTATTTTAAGTATAGTGCACGACACAATGGTAGATGGTCCGGGATTCCGGACCTCTATCTATTGTGCCGGCTGTCCTAACCACTGCCCCGGTTGCCATAATCCTCAATCCTGGGACATCAACCATGGCACAATGACCTCTACAGAGGACATTCTGAAAGAAATTATGGAAGATCCTTTCGCCAACGTCACCTTTTCTGGAGGTGATCCGATGTATCAGGCGGAAGGCTTTGCAGAACTGGCGCGCGCCATTCGGTCAGAAAGCGATAAAGATATCTGGTGCTTTACCGGTTATAGATATGAGAATCTACTGAAGAATCCAAAACAGCTGGAATTATTGAAGTTGATAGATGTATTGGTAGATGGCCCATTCATGAAAGACCTTCGGGACGAGGACCTTTTCTTCCGTGGCAGCAGCAACCAGCGTATTATCAACGTACAAAAATCCCTGGCTCTAGGCGAAGTAGTAGAACTTCACCTCACTAAGGACAATCCGAATCCTGAGCTTTAAAATTTTAAAGCCCGGGATAGGATATTACTTTTTGAACTATATATTCAATCTATAGATACACCCAATTGTTGGAGTAGATTTTTCACATAACCTCTGTTCCAATCCGTTTCATGCAGGCGTTCTGAATCAAAAAGCAACAAATCAATATCTACAGCAATAATCCCCTTTCTACTTTCAGCAACCCTCCTTCCGCATTTACGCTCTATGTTTTTGATTGCCAATAAGGTTCGTTCCATATTGACATTAGTATAGCCAACTCCTAGAGTATTTAGGAATTTATCTGATGACAACCCGATAGGCTCCGTCCAAAGCGAAGTACCAAAAGTCATATCTTCGAAAGTAGCCTCAAGCCATTTCTTTGCTTTCAGAATATGAGCCTCCTGATCAACATTAGAACCCAACGCTATCACTATTTTTACTCGTTTACTTTTCATATTTTTATAATTTCAGTGCAAAGTTAGTAAAAATTCTTAAATTAAGTATCGCTTATCCGTTTTTTTTGTTATTTTTGCACTATGAATAGAATAAAAACGTATATAATAGGTATTCTTTTACTCATCTGCACTCCATCTCAAGCACAGATGAAATGGAATCAGACCTATCAGACATATATCAATCAGTATAAGGACCTCGCCATCGAGCAGATGCTTCGCTATCGTATACCAGCCAGTATCACCTTGGCACAGGGACTCTTTGAGAGTGCAGCAGGCAAGAGTGTACTGGTCTTACAAGGTAACAACCATTTTGGCATCAAATGCCACAACTGGGCTGGTCCAACCCAATACCACGATGACGATGCCAGAGGCGAATGTTTCCGAGTATATCAAGATGCCAGAGATAGCTATGAGGATCATAGCAAATTTCTGGCTAGGCAACCACGCTATGCCCGCCTGTTTGAACTTAACCAGCGCGATTACAAAGGCTGGGCTAGAGGTTTGAAACAATGCGGATATGCGACAAATCCACAATATGCCAATAAACTGATACAAATCATTGAACTCTATAAACTTTTCGATTATGACAAAGCAAAGCGATATGATCGATTTATGGCAACACATAGCGGCACAGACCAACCCGTCAATGCGCAAGGCATATTACACCCTATCCAGAAGTTCAATGACAACTATTACCTGATAGCCAGAGAAGGTGACACCTTCAAGGCACTGGGTAAGGAAGTAGAAATCAGCTGGCGTAAACTTGCAAGATATAACGAGCGCGACAAACATACGGTATTGCACAAGGGGGATATCATCTACTTGAAAAAGAAGCGCAAGAAGGCTCCAAAGCAGTACAAGAAGCGTCCTCATATCGTGCAACCAGGAGAAAGCATGTACACCATCTCACAAAGATACGGAATCCGCATCAAGTACCTCTACAAGATGAACAAGCTTGATCCTAGCTACCAGGTCAAGGTTGGAGACAGACTGCGAGTGAGATAATCACTCGCAGTATAAAAACTCATTCATCGCCCCCAAAAGGCTATCATTACCATACTATATAAATAGAAAACAAAAAAATACAAGATAAGAAATGAAAAAGAACATTTTATCTCTAGCAGCTCTGGCAATAATGATGTTGCCAAGTGATATGCAAGCACAGAATTTCGACGACTATTTCGTTGACAAGACTTTGAGAATAGACTATACTTTTGCCGGCAACAAAACCCAGCAGATGATAGCTGTAGATGAGCTGAACGTAATGCCTCGATGGTATGGAAAGAAACAGCAACTCAGTGAGCTACCAGTAGAAGGCAATGGTCAAATAACAGTTAAAGATCATCGCACAGGTAAGGTTATTTATCGTAACTCATTCTCTACCCTGTTTCAGGAATGGCTCTCAGAGCCAGAGTCAGCCGGCAACACCAAGAGTTTCGAGAATGTATTCCTCGTACCGATGCCTAAAGACACTATTGATGTGACACTCGACTTGCGCAACAACCGTCGTGAGATTATGACCTCTCTCACTCACCAAGTTGCACCAAGCGATATTTTGATTCACCACAAGGGCGAAAAGCCAACGCCTTACGAGACCTTGCAGCAAGCAGCCGACACTACCCGCTGCATCCACATCGCCTACGTAGCTGAAGGCTATACGGAAGAGGAAATGCCAATATTCCTTCAGGATGCAAAAGAAGCAAATGAAGCCATTTTTAATCACGAACCTTTCAAGAGCATGAAAGACAGGTTCAATGTAGTTGCTGTAAAATCAGCATCTCTTGAAAGTGGCACAAGCGAACCTGGCAAGGATATATGGAAGAAAACTGCTTTAAGTTCACATTTTGACACATTCTATAGTGAGAGATACCTCACCACACTTCATCTCAAAGACCTGCACGACTGTCTGGCTGGCACCCCATACGAACATATCATCGTATTGGTTAATTCTACAAGATATGGTGGAGGCGGAATTCTCAATTCCTACAATCTCACCACCTGCCACCAGAAATGGTTTAAGCCTGTTGTAGTGCATGAATTCGGTCATTCTTTTGCCGGACTTGCTGACGAATATGCCTATGAGAGCGAGCAGGTACCGATGTATCCTCATGATGTTGAGCCATGGGAAAAAAATATCACCACATTGGCAAACTTTCACGGAAAATGGGAAGATATGATCAAGAAGGGTACCAAGATTCCTACCCCACTTTCTAAAAAGGCGAAAGAGGCAGTAAGCAAAGTTGGTGTTTTTGAAGGTGCAGGCTATAGTCCAAAGGGAGTGTATCGCGGTGTACAAGATTGCCGTATGCGCATCAACGAGACACCAGAGTTCTGCATAGTATGCAAGAAAGCTCTACAAGACATCATCGACTTTTACACCAAATAGATAGAGAGGAATCAGGAGCCCCAAGCTCCCATTATCCAAGAACAATAATAATTAATGAAATAAACACCAATCGCTTATGAAAGAGCAAACCTTAAACATCCAGTATCAGGTAGTTCAGTTAGATGAACTGAGCGACATTGAGCAGCAATTGGTAAAGAAAGCCATGGAGGCCACCAATAATTCTTATGCCAACTACAGCCACTTTCATGTAGGTGCAGCCTGCCTGTTGGCTGATGGCAGAATCGTAATTGGAGCCAATCAGGAAAATGCAGCCTTTCCATCCGGTCTCTGCGCTGAACGCAGTGCCATCTTCGGAGCCCAAAGCAACTATCCAGAGCAAGCTATCACGACTCTAGCCATAGCTGCCCGCAACGAGAATGGCTTCCTCAAAAGCCCGATCTCCCCATGTGGCGCATGCAGGCAGGTAATACTAGAGATGGAAGACCGATATCAGCAACCCGTTTGCATCTTGCTCTACGGCGAGAACTGCACCTATCGCTTCCACAGCATCAAGGACTTGCTTCCATTCTCATTTGTAGATGCCAATATGAAAGAATAAAATTTTGGATTATTTCTTCAGATTAGTATTCATACAAACATATAAAAAGGCACGAATCCCCCAGGAATTCGTGCCTTTTATGTTATTTTTCTGTTTTATGTTATTCATCAAACTCATAACAGCCCGCATCCGGTTTATCATCACGAAGAACGCCCCGTCGGTCAGTTGGCAATGAAGTAGCTGTATCAGCCACTCCTATGGCAGCCGATTCCTTGCGAAGCCTGAAATCATACTTCAAATTATCCGTATCAAATAATCGGAAATGTTTCTCCCCAAACTGAGTCGTATCCTTTAAGTTCTCATATATGGTATTCGTAAATTTCAAACTATCTTCAGTATTCATCTTTTCAGTACGAAGTACACAATGATCGAAGCAGAAATTACATTCTTCATCGTTCTTCGGTGAAGTCCATACCACCTCATCATCATGATATCCTGTAACTATAGAATTCACGACCTTCAAGTTTAGAATTGGAGGAACAATACCTATAGCTGTGGCACGACGTCCATCAAAAGGATAGAACTGGGCTATGGTGCATCCGTTCACTTCCACATCACCACCCTTTACATAAAGCGTATGATTCAAGGTGTTGGATAACAGACAATTATACAACTGCACCTTAGCCGAATCAACGGAAAGACCATATCCCTGACAATTATGAATGGTAGAATGCTGTAAAAGCAACTTCTGACGAGTGATATCCGAACAAGGTTCTATCCTAATACCATTATAAGCACTGTGGATGTCAGCATAGCTGATGACATTATCCGATGAAGAAGGCATGAAATGAATACCTTGCCACCGACCAGGCGTCCGATCATAAGGAAGATAGTCGAACATATTATCCATACGATCTCCCCGCATCACCACCTCATTATCTTTCTCTCCCAAGATACGCAACGAACCATAAACATCAAGTCCGGCATTCTCATGAAAATAGAAATGCGTACCAGGCCCAACAGATAGCGTTACGAGACTATCAACAACCATTCCGCCATACACAACAACAGGGCGGTTGCACTGAATCGTAGTATCTTTCCTGATTCGAAGATTTTTGCATAAAACAGCATCCCAGGAGTAAGCTTTTAAGTTTACTTTCTGCTGCACCCCGCTTTCCAATGTAAAGAGCAGATTATCCTCCACTAACTGAGGTGAATTCTGATATTGCTGATGCGAAGTAAGTTCTACGAAAACACGAATACTATCGCCCTTTCTCACCTCTATATCCTGAGTCTGATAGCCGGCAGTCGATCCTAGGAACGAGCCATCCACATTTACCCGAAATCCCGTCTGGTTACCATTTTCCAGTCTGACAGTAGAACAACGCAGCGACTTTCCCGAACGATTATACACCCAAAAGCTTCGAGTAGGTGTAGGCACATTCGAGAACGTAGTATCCAGGCTTACTGTATCTGCAGAAAACGCGAGCAAGTGAGAACGTGACGAAGAAAAGCTCTCCTCATCAGCACAACCAGCCATCGCTACAGAAGCCATACAAGCGATAATGATATTATAAAAAAATCCCTTTTTCCGTTTCATATTTATAGAACGGAAAAAGGGATTAAATATTGTATTACTCTAACCATTCTCAGGTTAGCAGTTTTCCAAGAAAACCAATATCCTGCTACATAAACATAGCAAAGATAGAAGAACCTATTACGGTCATCACACCACAAACCACGATGGACAAGCTACTCATTGCACCTTCAATAGTACCCATCTCCATAGCTTTAGCCGTACCCAAGGCGTGAGCAGAACAACCGATGGCAATACCCTTGGCAATAGGTTCCTTGATACAAAGCAGCTTGAGAAACTTCTCTGCAAAGATATTGCCTATCACACCTGTAATGATGATTACGACAACCGTTACAGAAACATGACCACCCAATTCCTCAGAAACACCAATACCGATGGCAGTGGTGATGGATTTTGGCAAGAATGTAACATAGGCTGCATGGTCGAAGTGGAACACCAAAGCCAGAAGAAGTACAGAGCAGAGACTTGCCAAGACACCCGACAAGATACCAATGAGCACAGCACGGTAATTCTTCTTCAGCAATTCTACCTGCTGATAAAGCGGGACTGCCAAACAGATGGTAGCCGGGGTAAGCAGATAACTGATGATATTGGCACCCGCATTGTAAGTCTTATAATCTACTCCCGTAATCAGCAAGGTACAAATAACCAAAATGATGGAAATCAGCAACGGATTCATCAAAGACCATCCTGTTTTAATCTTCAAAAGCAATCCGATGGCGTAAGCAGCCAAACTGATCAAAACACCAAAAAAGACAGAATCCTGAAACAAGGAAATCATTTTTTTGCCTCCTTTCCTCTTTTGATAACAAACTGAGTGAACCATCCAGAAACTGCCATCACCACAAAAGTACTGACAACAGTCACAACAATATACTGCAACCATGCACTGGCAATAGAATGCCATGAGTCGATGAGTCCCACAGCTGCCGGAATAAACATCACTGGCATTACGGCAATGAGGAAACTGCTGGTTTCCCTTATATGTTTCACCTTGATAACCTTAAGTTCCAATGCCGCGAACAACAAGACAATACCATAAATACTGGCAGGTATCGGCAACGGCAACAGATAATGGAGCAATTCTCCTGCGAAAGAGAACGCTATGATAATTAAAAACTGAATTAAAAGTTTCATCCTAAATACAAATTACTTTAAAAATTAAGTAAGCATCATTATCACCAATAAGCCAAACTTACAAAACTGCTTCCGCATAAGAAACAATCGCTTGCGCCGTTTTCTCTACACCCAAGCGAACCGTATCCAGACAAACGTCATAATCGTTGGCATTTCCCCAAGTCAACCCCGTATAGTAACTATGATAAGCCACACGGCAATCATCTACATGTTCCACAAACTCAGCCGCCTCAGCATAAGAAAGCTTCTGCTCCTCCTTGATCTCCGCAATACGAGCCTTTACATCACCCTTGAGGAACACCGACACCAAGTCTTTGCGTTCACGGAAGATGTAATTGCCACAACGCCCGATAACGACACAATTCTCCTGTCCTATCATATCAGCCAAGACACGAAGAGGTTTTTCTGTAAGTAATCTTTGATTCTCACCCAGGGAAGACATTGAAAAGAGCAGTTCGTCAACAGGATCTTCATCGAAGAAAGCTTCCATCTCATCCAAGACCCCACGCTCTTCCGCCATTTCCATCAAATTCTTACGGGTATAAAACGGAATACCATAATGTTCTGCAAGCAGTCTGCCTACCCGAACAGCGCCACATCCACATTGGCGCGCAATCGTAATAATCATGATAGTATAAATTTTAAATTAAACGTATATCGTATATAAAGCAAGAAAGCTAAGAAGATTTGATTCTTCTTAGCTTTCTAAAGTCGGGGCGACAGGATTCGAACCTGCGACCACCTGTTCCCAAAACAGGAGCGCTACCGGGCTGCGCTACACCCCGCTTATACTAGAGCAATTTACCATCAGAGATTTGAAGTCGGGGCGACAGGATTCGAACCTGCGACCACCTGTTCCCAAAACAGGAGCGCTACCGGGCTGCGCTACACCCCGCTTTCTTCTCATAACGAAATTACTTCTTTGCAGTAAGCATCATTTCTGAATTGCGGGTGCAAAGGTACAACATTTTTCTTATTCCACCAAATTTTTCAGCAACTTTTTTTGTAAAAATATGCATTTATTCAGTTTTTTCCTAAAAAAAGGGCAACTTCCGAAGAAATTGCCCCTTTATACCTTATTATATATGGCGATTGATGAATTTTCAGCAACCGCATTGTTTTGCTATTACGCCTTGATGATGCCTTCCTCTACGAAAATCTTCTTCAAGATCTCAACAGCCTTCTCTACCTGCTCTCTTGTATGAGTAGCCATAAGAGCAAAACGCACCAATGTGTCCTGAGGAGCACATGCTGGTGGGATAACAGGATTGATGAACACACCTGCATCATAAGCCAGCTTGGTAACAACGAATGTCTTCTCTGCATCACGAACGTAGAGAGGAATGATAGGACTCTCAGTCTCACCAATCTCGAAACCTTCCTCACGGAAACGCTTCAAAGCATAGTTGGTAACATCCCAAAGATTCTCAAAACGCTCAGGCTCCTTCTGGATGATATGGAGAGCCTCGAGAGCTGCAGCAGTTGCAGCTGGAGTGTTAGATGCACTGAAGATGTAAGTACGGCAGTTGTGACGGAGGAAGTTGATGGTATCCTTATCTGATGCGATGAAACCACCGATAGATGCCAGACTCTTAGAGAAGGTACCCATGATGAGATCTACCTCATCGGTCAGACCGAAATGATCGCAGACACCACGTCCCTGCTTACCAAACACGCCAAGGCCATGAGCCTCATCTACCATGATAGAGCAGTTGTACTTATGCTTCAACTTCACGATTTCTGGCAAGTTAGCCAAATCGCCCTCCATAGAGAACACGCCATCCACAACGATGAGCTTGACTGCATCCTCAGGAAGCTTAGAGAGCACGCGCTCCAAATCTTCCATATCGTTGTGCTTGTAGTGAAGCTGGGTAGCGAATGAAAGACGACGGCCATCTACGATACTGGCATGATCACGGTCGTCACAGATGATATAATCACCGCGGCCTACAACACATGCCAACACGCCCTGGTTTACAGAGAAACCAGTAGAGAAGCACAATGTCTCATCCTTGCCCATAAACTCAGCAAGCTCTTTTTCGAGCTGCACATGCAAATCGAGTGTACCATTGAGGAAGCGGCTACCAGCACAGCCTGAGCCGTACTTGTCAAGAGCAGCCTTAGCTGCATCGATAACACGCTGATCATTAGTCAAACCCTGGTAAGCATTAGAACCGAACATCAGGATCTTATGACCATCGATGTCAGTTACCTCTGTCATCTGCTTACTTGTGATCTCACGGAAGTATGGATACACACCGGCTTCCATATACTTCTGAGGTACACGATAATTCTTGTATCTTTCTTGTAATTGTCCCATTATAATAGGTGTACTTTATTTCTATTTTAATTTATTTTCTAGTTTCAGGCTGCAAAGATACAAAAAAAGATTAATAAAACCGCTTTTTTCCTAAGAAAGTTTACTTTTATGCTTTTTTTAGTAGATATTTCTTGCCATTTTAGGGATTTTTATTACTTTTGCAATTTAAAATACAATTTCTTGACTAAGATATGAAAAAAAAGATAGTTTTCATCATGAACCCGATTTCTGGAACCAGCAGCAAAGCGGCGGTTCCCAGTTTGATAGATTCTACTTTGGACAAGGAGCAGTTCGAGTACGAGATAAAAATGACTGAAAGACCAGGACACGCCTCAGAACTGGCAGCCGAAGCCAGAGACAACCACGCAGACATCGTGGTGGCTGTAGGTGGCGATGGCACTGTAAACGAGGTAGCCCGTTCCCTCGTCCATTCCGACTCAGCATTAGGCATTCTGCCTTGCGGCTCAGGAAACGGCCTGGCGCGCCACCTGCTGTTGCCAATGAACTTGAAGAAGAGCATTGAGATCATCAACGCCTGCGAAATACACGACCTAGACTACGGAGTCATCAACGAATACCCATTCTTCTGCACTTGCGGAATGGGCTTCGACGCCTTTGTCAGTATGAAGTTTGCAGAAAGCGGAAAGCGTGGACCGATCAGCTATGCAGAGAACATCCTGAGAGAAGGCTTAAAATATGAGCCTGAAACATATACTCTGGAGGATGAGACAGGAACAAAACAATATAAAGCGTTTCTCATCTCATGTGCCAACGCTTCCCAATACGGCAACAACGCCTATATTGCCCCACAGGCATCTATGAGCGATGGATTGATGGATGTGGTCATCATGGAACCGTTTGATGTCATCGAAGCTTCACAGGTTAGTTTCGACATGTTCAACAAGACCCTCGACAAAAACTCGAAGATCAAGTCTTTCCGGTGCAAGAAGCTCCACATCACCCGCAGCAAGCCAGGTGTCATCCATTATGATGGCGACCCTGTGATGACCGGCGCCGACATAGATGTGCACATGGAAGAAAAAGGCATCAAGATGATTGTAAATCCGTTTGCAGACAAGAGTGTGCGCAAGCCGAACGTCATCCAATCAGCCTTTGCCGATTTCTTCAACGACATCAATGTTGTACGCGATGACATTCACAAAGACATCCAGCGCCAAAGCAAACGAGTAGGAGCCATCAGCAAGCTCGTACAGAGAAAGCTGAACCTCTAGCCCTTACCAAATATAGAATTCTTCCGTAATTTTCGCATACCACTCTGACCGGTTCCCCTCGGAATCGGTCATTGTTTTTATAGTATTTTCCATTCCATTATACCGATGTTTTGCAAATGACAGAAGATAACGTTTCGGCTGTTTGCGCTCTACAGTCTTAACGCCACACTGCCGGATAAGATAAAAACCTAGCATACAAGCTTCCGACACAACCACCTCAAGAACCTCTGAAGGAACAATCACGGAAAAAACGCCATCATCACTCAGTAGCATTTTTGCACCCCTGAAAAGATCCCTGAAAGGCAAACTATCCGTATGGCGGGCCATCGTACGTTTACTGTCTGGATTTTTTAGACTATTCAAGAAGAAAGGAGGATTGCTTACGATTGCATCAAAAGACTCCTCAGAATGATAGTCCTGCAATCGGCAGCACTCTATTTCGACACGATCGGCAAAAGGACTTGCAGCCACATTCTCAGCAGCCTCCTCACAAGCCTCTCCGTCCATATCAATACCCAGCACCTGCGCCTCAGGGAAGCGCTGCGCCATCATCAGCGAAATGAGTCCGGTACCCGACCCGACATCCAATATGCGTTTACCGCCAGGTGCCCATGCCCCCAGCAGCACACCATCCGTTCCCACTTTCATGGCGCAACGATCCTGATGAATCTCAAATTGTTTGAATTTAAATCCAGTCATAGTTTTACTTTTAAAATAGTAACGCAAAAATCAGCATTTTATTACAGTCTTCTTGCTTATATTAATAATAATATCTAATAAAGAGGTGATTTTCGGAAAAAACGATGGGATTCTCGGCAAAAATTACTAACTTTGCACCCTATAAATATATATTCAAGAGAATATACACCCCAAAAAGTGTTTATCAAAATAGAACAGAAATTCATATACACCCCAAAAAGTGTTTATCAAATAGAATATGAACAGAAATTCGAATACACAAATCCAGATGATAGCCGACTTTGAGGGCGATGCATCCGTATTGATACAAGAAAGGGAGGCAGGAATCTATCCTACCCTCTGCACTCGCGACCTGGTGGTTTTTCCATCCGTGCTTACTCCTATCTTGATAGGCAGGGCGGAAAGCAAGGAGCTGGCAAACATGCTGGAGCAAAATCCAGAAACTGTATTCTGCATCTTTTGCCAGAAGCATGCGGACATAGACTCACCTAATCAGGAAGACTTGTACGAAACCGGAACATTTGCCAAGCTGATGAGAGTCATCAACATGCCAAACGAAGAGCACCAGAAGACCATCATCGTGCAGGGTTTAGGCCGATGCAAGCTGAAGAAGATAGTAGATAAGGATCCATTCTATCTTGCAGATGTAAAAAGTCTGCCAGAGACCTGGCCTACCGAAAAGGAAGCCAAGGATCCTATGTTCAAGGCATTGACCCAAACTTTCTTCGAGGAATCTATCAAATTCATTCAGTACAATGAGAACATTCCAAACGAGGCTGTCTATGCGATCAATGAGATTACCAATCGCTTCGTGAAATGCAACTTCATCTGCACCTCCCTGCCTTTTACGGCAGAAGACAAGATCAAGATGCTGGAACAGGAGAAGCTGTCAGAGCGACTGATAGAGGCACTCAAGGCCTTGCACAAGGAGCAGAAACTGCTCTACCTGCAAAATGAAATCAGGAACAAGACTCAGTTTGATCTCGACGAGCAGCAGAAGGAATATTACCTGAAGCAGCAGATCAAGAACATCAAGGAAGAGCTGGGCGAAGGCGAAAGCAGTCCGGAAAAGAAGGAGCTGCTCGAAAAAGCCAAGACCAAGAAATGGAACGAGGCAACCCAGAAGGTTTTCCAGAAAGAGTTAGCTAAACTCGACAACATCCATCCTCAGAGTCCAGACTACCCTATCCAGCTCAACTATCTGCAGACGCTGGTAGATTTGCCTTGGGGCGAATACACCGAGGATGACCTCAGCCTGTCTCATGCCCAGAAGATTCTCAACCAGGACCACTACGGCATGGAGAAAGTAAAGGAACGCATCCTGGAATATCTTGCCGTAAGATCCCTGAAGGGTGGAATGCAGAGTCCGATTCTCTGCCTCTATGGTCCTCCGGGAGTCGGCAAGACCAGTCTGGGCAAGAGCATTGCCAAGGCCATGAAGCGCAAATACGTAAGAATGTCTCTGGGAGGTCTGCACGACGAAGCCGAGATTCGCGGTCACCGCCGCACTTATATCGGAGCCATGCCTGGCCGCATTGTCAAGAACATCCTCAAGGCAGGCAGCAGCAACCCAGTCTTCATCCTCGATGAGATAGACAAGGTTTCAGCCAACAACCACCAGGGTGATCCAGCGTCAGCCTTGCTTGAAGTACTCGACCCTGAGCAGAACAACACCTTCCACGACAATTACCTGGATGTGGATTACGATCTCTCTAAGGTTCTCTTCATCGCAACCGCCAATGACATCAGCTCAATCCCACGTCCTTTGCTCGACCGAATGGAGCTCATCGAAGTAGGCGGCTACATTACGGAGGAGAAGATAGAGATTGCCAAGCGCCACCTGATTCCGAAGGAATTGGAGAATACAGGTCTCGACAAATTCACCCCGAAGGTAAGCTTCAACAAGGCAGCCATCGAGGGCATCATCGAGCACTACACCCGAGAAAGCGGTGTGCGCCAGCTCAAGAAACAGATCAACAAGGGACTGCGCAAGATGGCCTACAAGCTCGCCTATTCCAAGGAATTGGAGAAGCCATCCATCACCGCAGCAGACCTGAAGGAGATTCTCGGTACCGCCCCATTCACCCGCGACATCTATCAGGGCAACGATTATGCAGGAGTAGTAACAGGACTTGCATGGACCTCTGTGGGCGGAGAGATTCTCTTTATCGAAACCTCGCTGAGCAAGGGACGACAGGGCAAGCTTACCCTGACCGGTAACCTGGGAGATGTGATGAAGGAATCGGCTATCATCGCCTTGGAATACATCAAGGCGCATATCGACCTGCTAGGCGTGGATTACCGCATCTTTGAAAACTGGAACATCCATATCCACGTACCTGAAGGAGCAACGCCAAAAGACGGTCCTTCGGCAGGTATTACCATTGCCACCAGTATCGCTTCGGCCATCACCCAGCGCAAGGTTCGCAAGAACATAGCCATGACCGGCGAGATTACCCTTCGCGGCAAGGTACTCCCAGTGGGAGGCATCAAGGAGAAGATCCTGGCAGCCAAGCGTGCCGGCATTACCGACATCGTGATCTGCAAGGAAAACAAGAAGAACATCCTCGACATTCCAGAAAAGTATCTCAAGGGCGTAGAGTTCCATTATGTAGAAGATGTAGCAGATGTCTGGGAGTTTGCCCTCACCGACGAGAAGGTAAAGCACCCTATCGACTTCACCATTCCTGAAAAAGACAAAAAAGAAAAGAAATGAAATTTGAACTACAAGTAACAGATAAGGCAAGCGATGCTCGCACCGGCATCATCACCACCGACCACGGACAGATCAAGACTCCGATCTTCATGCCTGTGGGAACTGTGGGCAGCGTAAAGGGTGTACATTTCGAAGAATTGCGCCAGCAGGTAAAGGCCCAGATCATCCTGGGAAACACCTACCATCTCTACCTGCGCCCGGGACTCGAAGTCATCAAGGCGGCAGGCGGACTGCATAAGTTCAACGGCTGGGACCGCCCTATCCTCACCGACAGCGGCGGCTTCCAGGTATTCTCGCTTACCGGAATCCGCAAGCTCAGAGAAGAGGGCTGCGAGTTCCGTTCCCACATCGATGGCAGCAAGCATTTCTTCACTCCAGAGAACGTGATGGATACAGAACGCATCATCGGTGCCGACATCATGATGGCTTTCGATGAGTGTCCTCCCGGACAAAGCGACTTCATGTATGCGAAGAAGAGTCTGGAGATGACCCAGCGCTGGCTCGACCGCTGCATCAAGCGCTTCGACGAGACTGAACCTCTCTATGGTTATCAGCAGAGCCTCTTCCCTATCGTCCAGGGCTGTACTTTCCCAGAGCTGCGCCGCGAAGCAGCCAAGTACATTGCCGACAAGGGAGCCGACGGAAATGCCATCGGCGGTCTTGCTGTAGGCGAGCCTACCGAGGTGATGTATGAGATGATCGAGGTGGTGAATGAGATTCTTCCAAAGGACAAGCCTCGCTACCTGATGGGTGTAGGAACTCCCCAGAACCTGCTCGAGGCCATAGAGCGCGGTGTTGATATGTTCGACTGCGTAATGCCAACCCGCAACGGCCGCAATGCGATGCTCTTTACCTATAATGGTACGATGAACATGCGCAACAAGAAGTGGGAGATGGATTTCAGTCCAGTGGATCCAGACGGCTGCGACATCGACCAGATAACCACCAAGGCCTACCTGCACCATCTCTTCAAGGCCCAGGAGCTCCTTGCCATGCAGATTGCCAGCATCCACAACCTGTCGTTCTATCTCCGTCTCGTTACAGATGCGCGCCACCATATCGAGCAGGGCGACTTCGTAGAGTGGAAACGCTCTATCATCGATCAGCTCGGCCGACGAATCTAGCTTGAGCGTTGAGCATTGAACTTTATAGGATGCTCCTATACATATTTTACATTAAATGATGAAAGATTATAAATACATCAGAAAACATCGCAGACTGCTCAAGATGAGCAGAGCCTTCGAATCTCGCTTCGGCTGGCTCATTGCCATCCTGCAGCGCATAGCCCGCATTCTAGGCTGGATCGGGCACAAGCTGCGATTCCTCAGGGTGCTCAGGTATCTCAACCCACTGAGATACATCAAGCGGTTAGACTGGTACATTATCAAGAAGTTCGTAGGCTACTACTTCTTCTCGATTGCACTGATCATCTCCATCTCCATCGTGTTCGACTTCAATGAGAACCTGGCGAAGTTCACGGAGTATCATGCACCAGCCAAGGCCATCATCTTCGATTATTATGCCAACTTCATCCCTTACTTCGCCAACCTCTTCAGTGCGTTGTTCGTGTTTGTGGCGGTCATCCTCTTCACGTCGAAGCTGGCAGGCAACTCTGAAATCATCGCCATTCTGGCATCAGGTGTTTCCTTCAAGCGACTCCTTCGTCCTTACCTCATCACCTGCATCATGCTCTCAGCCTTGAGCTATGCACTCTCTGCCTACGTGATTCCTCACGGCACGGTAGTACGCCAGAACTTTGAGACGATGTACAAGAACAAGAAGAAGAATACTTCTGCCGAAAACGTACAGCTACAGGTAGATAAGGGCGTAATTGCCTATATGCAGCACTACGACAACAACTCGAAGCGAGGTTACGGATTCTGTCTCGACAAGTTCCAGGACAAGAAACTCGTAAGCCACCTTACGGCAATGGAGATTCAGTATGATACGATCTCCGACAGCAAATACCACTGGAAACTGAGCAACTGGAAGGTGCGCCAGCTGAAAGGTATGAAGGAGCACATCACCAGCGGAGCACAGAAGGATACGCTGATTACGATGGAGCCTACCGACCTGGTTTATTCCAAGGGTCAGCAGGAAACCTTCACCAGTCCGGAACTGAAGGAGTATATTTCCAAGCAGATCAACCGCGGTTCGGGCAATGTGGTGCAGTATCAGGTAGAATACCACAAGCGCATCGCCGCCTCGTTTGCCTCCTTCATCCTCACCATCATCGGAGTGTCGCTTTCATCGCGCAAGCGTAAGGGAGGAATGGGCTTATCTTTGGGAATCGGTCTTGCACTAAGCTTCGGCTACATCATGCTGCAAACCGTATCGGCAACCTTTGCCATCCAGGCAAACTTCCCTCCGGCACTTGCAGCCTGGTTGCCAAACATCATCTTCGCCTTCGTTGCCTACTTCTGCTACCGCAAGGCACCGAGGTAATTAAACATTGAAACAAAGAACCTTGACCATTGAATCGGATGAAGCTCCATCCGGCTCAATGGTCAACAAAAGAAAGGAAAAGAATGTATTTCGACGAATTAGATTTGAATGACAACGTGCTCGACGCATTATACGACATGCGCTTCGACACTTGCACCCCTGTACAAGAAAAATGTATCCCTGAGATATTGGAAGGTCACGACGTATTGGGCGTGGCACAGACCGGAACGGGTAAGACAGCAGCCTATCTGCTCCCAGTATTGAGCAAACTTGATGATGGCGGCTATCCGAAAGACGCCATCAACTGCGTCATCATGTCGCCAACCCGCGAGTTAGCCCAGCAGATAGACCAGGCCATGCAGGGCTTCGGCTACTACCTGCAGGATGTGAGCAGCGTGGCTGTTTATGGCGGCAACGACGGCAACCGCTACGATCAGGAGCTGAAGAGCCTCCGCATGGGTGCTGATGTCGTGATTGCTACTCCAGGTCGCCTCATCACCCACATTTCCCTGGGTAATGTAGATCTGAGCAAGGTAAGCTTCTTCATTCTCGATGAGGCCGACCGCATGCTCGACATGGGCTTCTCAGAAGACATCAATACCATCGCTTCCAAGTTGCCAAAGACCTGCCAGACCATCATGTTCTCTGCCACCATGCCTGAGAAAATTGAGGAACTTGCCAAGGCCCTGCTCAAGGATCCTGTAGAGATCAAGCTTGCCGTAAGCAAGCCTGCCGAGAAGATCAAGCAGGAGGCTTACATTTGTTACGAGACCCAGAAGATGACCATCATCAAGGATATCTTCAAGGCTGGCGATATGAAGCGCGTCATCGTGTTCAGCGGCAGCAAGATGAAGGTGAAGCAGCTGGCTGCTGCCCTTCAGCAGATTGGCATCAACTGCGGTGCAATGCACTCCGACCTGGAGCAGGCAGAGCGCGATGATGTGATGTTCAAGTTCAAGAGCGGTCAGTTCGACGTACTGGTTGCTACGGATATCGTGGCTCGTGGAATCGATATTGATGATATCGAGATGGTCATCAATTATGACGTTCCTCACGATACTGAGGATTATGTTCACCGCATCGGCCGTACAGCCCGTGCCAACCGCGATGGTAGAGCCATCACCTTCGTCAACGAAGAAGACCAGTACTGGTTCCAGCAGATTGAGAAGTTCCTGGAGAAGGTGGTAGAGAAGATGCCTCTGCCGGAAGATTGCGGCGAAGGCCCTGAATACATCAAGCTCAACAAGCCTTCAAAACGCAACAATGGTCGAAAGGGCAAGGGCGGAAAGCAGGGCGGAAACAACCGCAACGGCAACCGCGGCGGCAACAATAACAGCAACGGCAACCGCGGCGGCAACAATAACAGCAACGGCGAGGGCGAGGGCAAGACCAAGACCAGCGCCAAGAGCCGCAGACAGAAAGACCGCGACCAGACTTCACACAAGCGCAAGCCAAACAAGCCAAACGAGCGTCAGGAAAAGACTCCTCAGAACAATGGCGAGAATGGTTCACAGAAGAATCGCGAGAACGGCGAGCAGAAGAATCGCGAGTTCAAGAACAATGAACAGAGAAACGCTGAGCAGCACAACGGCGAGCAGAAGAACCGCAATAACAACAAGCGCCGCAACAATAAGCAGCGCAACAACAATAAGCAGCGCAACAACGAGAACGGCAACCAGCAGGGCAATCAGCAGTCTAACGGCAACCAGCGCCCAGGCAATGAGAACAATGTTCGTCCTGGAAGCAATGGCCGAGGCAGAGGCGTAGCCCAGAAGAAGCAGGGTGGCGCTCAGCAGAACCAGCAGAAGAAGGGTTCTGAGAATTCCGGTCCTCGCAAGTACGCTCCTGTTGTCAATCCACAGAAGAACGATAATCCTGTGAAGAAATTCATCAAGCGTATCTTCGGATTCGGCAAATAATCTCAAGAGAGAATAATCTCCAGAGAGAATAATCTCCCGAAATGATGTATTCCTGCTTCCAGGCAGGCTTATACATTATTATATATATATGAGAAGCCCGATAAGAGAGTTGGACTATCCCAACCTTTTGTCGGGCTTCTCTTTTTTAAACGAACCTGAAAACACGGCTAAAATGGACAGAAATAAAAGACTCCCAGTCACTCCGCTGATGTTCTTCAGCCTCATACTATCACTTAGCATCATCACAGCCAGATACAGCTATGATTACTTCTCCACGCGCTATTGGCTCATCGCAGCCATCATTGCCATAGCCTTAGCCGGCTGCTGCTATGTACTCCATGAAAACCGTCAGCTTTCCCGGCTCTTCTTCAGAAAAATCAAGCAGTTGGTCCTTCTTCAGAGCCTCCTTTTGTCGCTCTGCCTGTTCTGTCTGGGCGGTTTCATCACCTCCCATCATATCGATAAGACGAAAGCGCCTGGCAGCATCATGACCTACCAGTCACTCTCCCCCATCGACCGCACCATCCTGGCAAGCCGTTCCTTCCGCCAGCAGCTGGAACAGCAGCTGCATACTTATCATATCGACGGACAGGATTTCGCCGTGATTTCTGCGATGGCGATGGGCGATAAGGGTTCACTCGATCGGGAAACCAAGGAGAGCTTTTCCATCTCCGGCACAAGTCATATACTGGCAGTTAGCGGCTTGCACATAGGCATTATCTTCCAGCTCTTCGTGATTCTTCTGGGCGGAAAGCGCCGTTCCAGACCCACCATTGCCCTGTCCCTCGTTGCCGTATGGGCGTATGTCGTCTTTATCGGCTTTCCCCCTAGTGCCGTCAGATCAGCCTCCATGCTCAGCATCTACAGTTTCTGCCTGTTAGCCCTGCGCCCCGACCTTTCGCTCAACACCCTGGCGCTAGCCTATGTCATCATGCTGTTTCTGAATCCCTTCCATCTTTTCGACATCAGTTTCCAGATGTCCTTTCTCGCCGTGGCTTCCATCCTCATATTCTATCCCCCACTCTTCGGCCTGCTCAAATCCCACGGCAAGATCATCCGTTGCCTCTGGGGATTATTCAGCGTATCCCTGGCGGCACAGATAGGTACGCTTCCGCTCATCGTCTATTATTTCGGCAGAATATCCTGCTACTCCCTGCTCACCAGCTTCATCGCCATCCCGGCAGCCACCCTCATCCTCTATCTTTGTGCCCTACTCCTGCTGCTTTCTCCCCTTACCTACATTTCCAGCCTTGCCTCCGTCGGCACCTGGCTGATGCAACATGTAGCAGCAGTACTTGCCAGCATTACCCAAGCCACCCATACCGCCTTCCGGCTTACCAGTCTGTTACCGGGTGCCAGCATAGACCATCTTCATCTGTCACTCCTTCAATTGATGCTTCTCTATCTGGCAGTCGTATCTGGCTACCTGGTCCTTGCCAAATGGAACCAGATAAGGGAAAAAATCTACAAGATTCGCCATTCTCATGCATTACCTTTCTAATCATTTGCCCATCACAAAAATAATGTGTATCTTTGCAGTATGAATTACGATAGAATCAAACAGCAGGCAGGTCATCTTCCTGCCTTCCAGATAGCCGACGCCATCAACAGCACCCTGAAGGAGTCGGCAAACCTTGTTGTTACCGCTCCGCCGGGAGCCGGAAAATCCACCATACTCCCACTCACCCTCCTCGGAGCCACCCCACAGGGAAAGATTCTGATGCTGGAACCACGCCGCCTTGCTGCCCGTCAGATAGCTGAACGAATGGCAAGCATCTTGGGCGAACCCGTGGGCAAGACCGTGGGTTATCGGGTACGCTTCGAGAACAAGGTTTCTTCAGAAACCCGCATCGAGGTGCTCACCGAGGGAATACTTACCCGAATGCTCATCCATGATGCCACGCTCGAAGGAGTGAGCGCCGTCATCTTCGATGAGTTTCACGAGCGAAGCATCAACTCCGACCTGTCGCTAGCACTCACCCGACAGGCACAGGAAATCATCCGACCCGATTTGAAGATCATCATCATGTCGGCTACCATCGATGCTACTGCCATCTGCGAGGCTCTTCAGGCGCCATTGATAGAGAGCGAAGGACGGATGTTCCCCGTAGAGACCGTTTATTCAGAGACCGACATTGCGCGATACGATATATATAAAGAGGTGGCGACAACCATCCTCAAGGCAGCAGATAGGAACGAGGGAGATATTCTTGCTTTCCTTCCTGGACAGTCGGAGATTCTGAAATGCAAGGAGATATTGGATGCAAGCCTCAGCAGGGCTTCAGCTGAACTTTCCGTTCCTCAGGTTTATCCGCTCTACGGCAATCTTCCACCCGAGAAGCAGCGCCTCGCCATAGCCCCTTCGAAAGAGGGAGAAAGGAAAATTGTGCTCGCCACACCTATCGCAGAAACCTCACTTACCATCGAAGGTGTGAGGATCGTGGTGGATTCCGGACTTTGCCGAAAACTGGTTTACAATGCCCGAACGGGATTGAGCCACCTGGAAACCGTAACCATCAGCAAGGATATGGCAACCCAGAGAAAAGGACGAGCCGGACGAGTGGCTGAAGGAATCTGCTACCGGTTGTGGACTCAGACCTCGGAACATCTGATGGAAGACCAGCGCCGACCGGAAATAGAAGAAGCCGATCTTACGTCGATGGTACTCGATATTGCAGCCTTTGGCGAGAACAATCCCCAGTCGCTGCTCTGGCTTACCCCACCATCAAGCAGTAACCTTCTCAATGCCAAGGAATTGCTTCTTTCTCTTGAAGCGATAGAACCGGATGGCAGCATCACCCCATTGGGCAGGAAGATGGCAACATTGCCTTGTCATCCACGCATCGCCAAGATGATGATGAGCTCAGAAACTTCTGCACTCAAAGCTCTAGCCTGCGATGTAGTCGCCCTGCTGGAAGAGAAAGACCCGATGAGCGACGCAGAGGATTCGGACATGGCGCAGCGCCTCTCCATCCTCCGTTCGCAGCGACAGAAAAACAGTCTGGGCAGATGGGCTCGCATCGCCCAGATTGCCCAGGAATACCGAAGGATGCTCAAGGTGAAGGAAGACAATGAGCCGGTGGATGCAGAGGAGGTGGGCAGACTGATTGCCCTAGCCTATCCTGAGCGCATCGCCATGGCCATCGATAATATCGGACATTTCAGAATGTCGAACGGAAAGACGCTCTTCATCGATTCAAGCGATGTGATGTCGGCACAGCAATGGCTCGCCATCGCCTCGCTCAATGTATCTGCCCAACCGTCGGGCACGAATGCTTCCACCCCGCTTCCATCTTCAGGAAAGGCAGGCAGGGTGTTTCTCTCGGCTCCCGTAAACATCAACGACCTCCCTACCCACGAGTTCGACAACGTCTCGTGGGACAGTAAGGCGGGAATGATCAGGATGCAGAGAGAGCGACGCATCGGAACCCTTGTGGTGGATAGCAAACCACTCCAGGATGCCGACAAACAGCAGATTATCCATATTCTCTGCACCGCCATCCGGAAGGAAGGACTCAGCATGCTGGATTGGAACGAAGACGTTCAGCGGTTGCAGCGGAGAGTGGCGAAGGTAAGAGAGTGGCATCCGGAAATGGAGTTGCCCGATCTGTCCACCGCGCACCTGATGGAGACAGCCGCCGAATGGTTGCCCTTCTATCTGGAACAGGGCGGAAAGCTCAAGACGAGCACCACCGAACTCAGGAAGCTCAATCTCCCGGAAATACTCTGGGCACAGATTCCATACGAGCAGCAGCAGGAGATAGACCGCCTCGCACCCACCCACATCGTGGTTCCATCGGGCAGTCATATCCGCATCGACTATCGCCAGGGAGCCGAGGCTCCCATCCTCAGTGTCCGTCTGCAGGAATGCTTCGGAATGACTCAGACGCCAGCTGTTGATGATGGCAGACAGCCTCTGTTGCTGGAGTTGCTCTCTCCGGGTTTCAAGCCCGTTCAGCTTACGCAGGACCTCGCCAGTTTTTGGCAATCCACCTATTTCGAGGTGCGCAAGGAGCTGAAGCGCCGCTACCCCAAGCACTTCTGGCCCGAGAATCCATTGGAAAGTGAGGCAGTAAGAGGGGTGAAAAGGAAGAAATAATAGATAGAAGAATAGTATAACTTTTAAATAATATATAATTATGAATGTAGGAGATAAAATACCAGAGATTCTTGGCATAGACCAGGACGGACGTGAAATCAAGGCAAGCGACTATCGTGGTCGCAAGCTCGTGCTCTACAGTTATCCGAAGGCTAACACCAGCGGATGCACTGCCGAAGCCTGCTCTCTGCAGGCTCATAAGGAGGAACTGGCAGCAGCCGGTTACGAGATTATCGGCGTGAGCAAGGACAAGCAGGCGCTGCAGAAGAAGTTTTCTGAAACCAAGGGTCTGCAGTTCCCACTTATTGCCGATACCGAGACCACCCTTTTGCAGGAACTCGGCTGCTGGGGCGAGAAGGTAACCTGCGGCAGAAAGACCATCGGAATCCTCCGCACCACCTATCTTGTCAACGAAGAAGGCGTCATCGAGAAGATCTTCACTCCAAAGGAGATCAAGACCAAGATTCATGCAGAGCAGATTCTGGATTACATCCATCAATAAGCCTACAGCAGAATGGACAATATTGTCATCGAACTTTTTCTGTTGAGCATCGGAGCCAGTTTTGTGCAACGCACCACTGGCTTCGGTTTTGGCATCTTCATCATGACGATGCTCCCCTCCATCATGCCCTCTTACGGTGAGGCAACAACCCTCTCAGGCATCCTGGCGATGACCACCTCGCTGATCATCGTCATTCAGAAATACAAGTACATCACCTGGAGGCGGCTGCTGCCCATTCTGTTCACCTTCATCATCATTTCCATCGGAGCCATCTTTGTGCTCCGGCGGATGGAATATCATATTCTGAACATATTGCTAGGCATTACGCTGATTATCGTGAGCATCTACTTCACCTTCTTCAGCAAGCGCATCAAGGTGAAGACAACGCTTCCAGTGCAGGTTACGGCAGGAACATTGAGCGGACTGATGGGAGGATTCTTCGGAATGCAGGGACCACCAGCCGTGCTCTACTTCGTCAGTTCAGAGCCCGACAAGGATCGCTATCTGGCGATGACGCAGACCTATTTCCTGGCAGGCAATCTGATGATGACACTGGCAAGAGCCTACAACGGTTTCTTCACCACCACGGTCTCCATAGGTTATGTGTATGGAATAGCAGGAGTCTTCATTGGCAACCTGATAGGCTCCTGGGTGTTCAGGCACCTCAGCGGCTCCCTGCTCAAATACATCATCTATGCCTATATCGGAATCAGCGGATTAACCTTCCTTCTGGGGGCGTAGCGTATGGAGGCTATAGGTAATTGAAATAAGAAAAAAAAATTAAAACATAAGATTATGACAAACAAGGAATTGATACTCGCCCAACTGATGATGGCGATGATAAAGTATGATGGTGGCGATGCGCCACGCATCCAACATTTCGTAAAGGTGCACGACTTTGCCCGTATGATAGCGATAGCAGAGGGAATGAACCAGGAAGACCTCTTCGTGCTCGAAGCAGCAGCCATTCTTCACGATGTAGGCATTCACGTTTCACAAGCCAGATACGGCAACTGCGACGGTAAGCACCAGGAAGAACTGGGTCCTGATGAGGCAAGAAAAGTACTGTCAGAAGTAGATGGATTCACAGCCGCGCAGACAGAAAGAATCTGCTGGCTCATTGCCCATCATCATACTTATAAGGATGTAACCAGCCTCGACCATCGCATTCTGCTCGAAGCAGATTTTCTGGTCAATTCCTTCGAAGCCCACCTTGCCCCCGAAGGCATCATCACCTTCCGCGACCATGTATTCCGCTCGGAGTCAGCCATCAGAAT
Organism: Prevotella sp. TF12-30; assembly: GCF_003436715.1. Classification (NCBI taxonomy): domain Bacteria; kingdom Pseudomonadati; phylum Bacteroidota; class Bacteroidia; order Bacteroidales; family Prevotellaceae; genus Prevotella; species Prevotella sp. TF12-30. The sequence continues at coordinate 29,438 of NZ_QSQJ01000035.1, forward strand.
GCTGAATGATATGTGGGGGTTGGAATAAGGAGAATACTTTTACCTAAAAAAAATAACTGTTTAAAATCATGCTAAAAACAATGAATGATATTGGAAATAGACAGCCGGATAGCAATGCTGGCAGCAGTAAGCAAAAAGGAGTGAAGAATAAGCAAACTCGGCAGCTGGTACTATGGATTGGCGCTTTGATAGTAGGCGCAGTTTTGGGTATGTTCGGCATCAGCTGGCTGGATGGCCTGATGAATTTCATCGCCACGGTCTATACCCGCTTATTCCAGCTTCTTGCAGTACCAACCATAGCCTTGGCTGTCATCACAACCCTGGCATCCTTGGGCAACCAGGCAGATACCGGTAAGATATTCCGCCACGCCATCACCTACACCCTGCTCACGACAATAGCAGCTGCGGCAGTGGGACTGGTGCTCTACAACATCGTTTCTCCAGGCAATTTACCTACAGCCTTGGTACAGAGCGGTATGGCAGATGTTCCCCAAAAGCTGGGAGAAACCAGCTATTATGACCATATTCTTGGGGTAATACCTAACAACATCATCAAGCCGTTTGCCGAAGGAAATGTACTCTCCATCCTGATTTTGGCGGCAGCTGCAGGTATTGCTTTAACCAAAATGCCATCAAGCGATAAGAAAGACGTCGTGATGAAAGGATTGTTTGGATTGCAGGATCTGCTCTTCATGCTGATTCATGGATTAATCTGGGCTCTGCCTCTGGGTATCGTTGCCTTTGCAGCACAACTCTCAGCCCAGTTCTCTGCGGGTATCGTGATGGCTTCTCTAGGAAAGTACGTAGCTGTTATCCTGGGAGGTAATGTCATTCAGTTCTTCATCATTCTCCCGCTCTTCCTCTTGGCAAGAGGCTTGAACCCTGTGCGTACACTGGGGAAGATGATGCCGGCAGTATTGATGGCTCTGTTTACAAAAAGTTCGGCTGCGACGTTGCCGGTGACTATGCAGACAGCAGAAGACAGACTGGGAGTTTCCAATCAGGTTTCCCGCTTCGTATTGCCTATCTGTACTACCATCAACATGAATGGTTGCGCTGCGTTTATCCTCGTAACTTCCTTATTCCTGATGCAGAATGGAGGAATGCCTTTACCTTGGACTACGATGATTCTCTGGCTCTTCATTTCAGTTATCTCAGCAGTGGGTAATGCAGGAGTGCCGATGGGATGTTATTTTCTGACCCTATCTCTGATGTCCGGCATCAATGCTCCTATCGGCATCATGGGTATCATCCTGCCAATCTATACCATTATCGACATGATAGAAACGGCAGAGAATGTATGGTCAGACTCCTGTGTCTGCGCTATGGTAGATAAGGACTTGAAAGACCAGTAAATATAGAATAAACACCTAGCATATAAAATAGAATATCAACCTGTGGTGATGAGGCTCAAGGGAGGTTGTCTATCCACGGACTATCTCCCCTGAGCCAGGATACCACCCATTTTACTCCGCTTCTATCTTCCAATCTGTAATATTATGCGTTGCCACATCAAAGTTAACCCCAACCTTTACGATTGGCAAGCCGCTTAAAGCGAAGCGCTTAGGATATTCCTTAAGATTGATCTGCTTCATCGCTGCATCAGCATCCTTATTGAGCTTCAACTCAAAAAGATAAAGATGGGTAGCAGTTCTCAATACCATATCCACCCTTCCCGATGGAGTGCGAACTTCTACATCTACATAATTATCAAGAATAGAGAATATCACATACATCATCTGCTGATAATGTCCCTCAGAGTCAACATTGTTGCAATACGGAACCGTGGCCAGATAAGCCTGAAGCATCTGCATGGCTCCATCCATATCGTTGCGACGGATAAGAGCTGACATCTTGGCAATGGTCGTAGTTCCCTTCACCGTATTCATACCTATATAATTAGGTAAGAGACTACGGTATAGCCCTACCCGAATCTCCTTGTTAGGAATATCCAGGGTATAGAGTTCCGTCTCCGGATCGTACCCCTTGATGGTGATGTAACCACTCTGATACAATAAAGGCATAACAGATGACATACCTTCTGTTGGTGCATCAAACTCCGACTGGTCGGCTTCACAACTACCAATCTCCGATGGCATAACCTGGAATTTCTTGAGCATTTCTATCAGATAAGTTGGTGTGCCTGAAGAGAACCAATAATAATCCAAACAACCAGCAGCCATAGCATTCAGCAAACTATAAGGATTGAATATATCAGGGGATTGCGCCGCAAAATGATATCCATCATAAAACTCCCGTAAAGCTTCCAATGCTTGCTCTCTACTCTTGCCCATTTTTTTCGCTAGATCATCAACATCCGCAGACATCTGAGACTCCAATTCTTCCTTGGTAATACCACAGATTCCTGCATAGTCATTACGCATACTTATATTCGTAATGTTATTCAGTTCACTAAAGATACTCAATTGCGAGAACTTCGTAATACCGGTCAGGAAGACAAAACGGAGCATTGGTTCACAATCCTTCAACGGACTATAAAAATTGCGCATCACATTGCGAAGCACCGGCAAGTTAACCTCGCTATGAACAACGTCAAGAAGAGGTGCATCATACTCATCAATCAGTACGACAACCTGCTTACCTGTCTTTTCATAAGCAGTCTGGATAAGCGAAATGAGACGGTCGTTCGCATCAACTGCAGGAGATGTAATACCCCATACCTTTTCCTGCTCAGCAAGTCGCCTTCCCAGATATCTTTCCAGCTGGTCTTTCTCCATGTGCTTACCTCCTGCCATACTAAAATGCAGTACAGGATATTCCGTCCACTCATTTTCCAGCTTTTCGATGGCTAATCCTTTGAAGAGTTCCTTTTTGCCTTGAAAATAGCTTTTGAATGTTGAAACAAGCAATGACTTTCCGAAACGGCGCGGACGACTTAAGAAGAAATGCTTGCCACCGCTATGAGTCATGCGATAGACATATTCCGTCTTATCTACATACAGAAGATTCCGAGTGATTATTTCCTCGAATGTCTGGATTCCTACTGGATATAATTTCAATTCTGCCATTGTTCTGTCTTTTAAGTTTCCGGTGATAACAACCTATCAGCCTATTCAACTGCAAAACTAATCATTTTTTCCGTAATCACCAAACATTTCTGCCAGAATCTACTCTTGGGTATTAAATAAGTAATCGAATATCTATGGAAAACTCTTATTTGTATTACAAAATCATTTCTCCTTTCACAGCAACTTCAATATACTGATATTCACAGACTTAAGTGTGAAGGCATTTTTATCGATGCCGCTTCACATCACTTGCAACAAGAGTAAACGATGGAACTGAGAACAGCAAATGAAGGTAAAGTTCATTTGCTGTTCCAAAATTAGCTATTTTACTGAATAAACTCCTCCTTCACATTGAAACAAGGGCAATCTTTGGCGGCAAACTCATTGTGGCCATGAACCGTCGCCTCGGGATATTCCTCCTTCAGCTGCTCTATCAGCGCTTTCAGCGCCGCCTTCTGCTGTGGGGTTCGGGTATCCTTCGGCTTGCCATCCTTGGATAAGCCGCCGATGTAGCATACTCCGATGCTCACGGTGTTGTGACCCTTGCAGTGGGCGCCCACCTCTTCTACTGATCTGCCCACGTGGATGCTTCCGTCACGGTAAATCACGAAATGATAACCGATGCAGAAAAACCCACGCTCACGATGCCAACGGTCGATGTCGGCTACGGTGTAGTCGCGACCTTCTCGGGTCGCACTACAATGAATGATGATTTCCTTAATCTTACGCATAATGTATAAATTAACATGTACAATATAATTACTGGACAGTATGATTGAGATTATTATTAGGAAGAACAATCATATACTCCTTAGGAATCTCGTCTTTCCCCCAGTCCTTGATAACCAACGTTACTTGCTCCTTCTCCTGCAAAGCATCGCTGATCATGTCGCAGAACTCCTGGAACTTCTCCTCGTTGTAAGCCACAAGTCCCGTCTTCAACGACTTGCCCATCACGATGCTTCCATACTTCAAGGCAAGCGGTCCAAAGCCTGGCATAATATAAGGCTTGCGAAGCACAGGCGTCTTCGACACTCGACCTTTCTCCTGCAGAATCGCAGGCATGGTTCTAACCTCCTCTACAATCTCAATCTTGAACTTCTTCTCCTCCTTCTTGCCTTTTTCCTTGTTCTTCTCTTTTTCCTCTTCCGTCTCCTTGATTTCCACCTCTATCTTCTTTTGGAATCTGATAGGTACGGGTGCAACCTTATAACGGCCTGCAGCCATGTATTTCTTAGGATGTTCTACGGTGCCACTGAAAAATACTCCGTTGATAACCAATGTGCCATCCACACTCCATGGAGTGAAGCGACGGCGAAATATAACGATGTTCATAATGATGATATTTTTAGAAAATTAATACTTGTGGGCAGGTCATTAAGGGGGTTGGTGTATTGAAAAACCAAAATGACCCGAAATGACCTTGACCCGAAATGACCCGTTTGTACGGTAGATGAAACTCTTTATACGGTGGATGAAAGTTTCTGATAACGCATATCTGGCAGCACCACTATCAAGCCCTGTCGCTTCCAGTTCTTCAGCATCTGCTTCACCGCCTCGAGAGTCGTGTTTGCACCCTTCACAGAAATGCTCTGCTGCTGTGCTTGCTCGAAAGAGAAGGTTGTGTCCAAACGTTCGAAGATAGAGTCGTTTTTGCCTCGATGTGTGCGATCATACGGCATCTGTCCGCAATAGTCTCTCGAAGAGAAAGCGTCCTCTATGCGACTACGGAAGAAGTAGAGCGCATTGTCCAACTGGTAATCTGCAAGAACATTGAACACTGCGAGCATGGTAGGCGTCTGCATCTTGATTATCAAATCCTTCCAAAGCCCAGGATTCTGCTTCAACAGCTTCTCTGCACCCTGAAAACCATGCTTCTGAATCAACGTCTCTGCCACCTTGCAGAGCATGATGCAGGTCATCATTCTCATCGTGGTAGGACAGATACGGAAACGCTGACGGGCTTTCACCTTGTCATCATTCTTCATTGTCTCCAATCGAATCTGTTCCAGCCACTCCCTACCCTTGGCTTCCAGTTTGGGCAGTTCCACCTCTCCCTCCATCAGCGGCAGCAGATGGGCAACCTGGATGATGCGGTCGCGCTGGCGATCGGTGAGCACATACAGATTTTCTGTCAGCGGAGTAAACGTATTGTCCGGGGTGCGAGCCACGGTAATACGGCTCTGAAAACCATCCGTATAATTGTTCACCACACGGTAAAGCGCATCAGGCGTTCCACACATCACTACATTCCATAACAGTCTGTCTATGTGTACATTCACAGCTTCTGCACTTCTAGCCTCACGCTCATAGCTAGTACCATCGTAAGCCTGACGGAGCATTACGGAGAAGTCGCTCATCGCCGACTTCCATTTCTGCGCCACGGTGTCAGCTTCAGGTGTAAACGAGAAGGCGTGCTTGCCTTCGGTGTTAGCCAATCTTTCTGCCAGATTCGCCACAGTGTTGTTCAGCGTCAGACATCTTACAGGCAGTTTCGGCTCTTCCGGCTGCTCCTTCTTGTTCTTCGCCGCACGCTTCTTGGCTCTCCATTCATCCTCCTTCTGCTGATACATTTTGTCCATATCCTTCACTTCCGAAGTCCAGGCATCAATCACGGGGTCAATGCTTCCCTTACCGGATGCGAAATCTCCGGCGATGTAGGAGATGAGGTTCAGCGAGTTCATCTTGCCGTGAACAGAGACCTTGACGCCCGTAGCCAGCATTCCGATTGCCGGACAGATGGCGGTAATCACGGGCATTGCCAGGGCTGGTCCCACCGCATTGAGCGAATCTCTCACGCCCAGCGGCATTCTCGGCAATGCGTTGTAATAGAACAAATCGTCCTGGGCATTTGCCTCGTCCAGCGCATTGACCAGCGCATCGCTGCCTTCGGAACTTCCGCCCTTTCCAGCCCCCAGCTTCATTCTCTCCTGTCGGATAGCAGAAAGCACATCTTTCAGTCGCTTAGGCATTTGCGTGATCTTCTCGTTCAGCGCCGAGTTGATGCAAGCCATCTTCTCCTGCTCGGGAAAACCATCGTAGCAGGGGATGATCTGAGCCATCAGGCTGCGGTCGAAGCCACAGATGTGGCGAAGGTTCACGGCAAGCTCAAAGGTCAAAGTGTTGCGGTTGGAACGAACTGGCTCATGACCGTCATTATACATCTGCCACCACTTCGAGATGATTTCGGAATATGGGATTCCGAGATAATCATTGCTGGATTGTGATGAAGAAGAAGAGGATGATGATGAAGAAGTAGGCTGAGCCTGATTCTTAGAAGGATTCTGAGAGGATTGAACCTTTTGAGGATTCTGCTGATTTCCCTGGTTCTTCTGACTCTGATTCTTCAGATTCGCTTGATTCATCTGAGAATCCAAAGCCTTCTCTTCCTCATTCTCCAACCAAGGCTTGTAATGCTTGTTAGCCTTGTGCGCCCCCGGAGGAAGTTCCTCCTGTCCATACTTCTCACGCTCCTCCAATACCTTGCCTTCAGCAGCCACGGCAGCCTCATCGTAATCATCCTTGAAGAGTTCAGGCGAAAGATAAAGCAAATCGTCTGCATCAGCAGAAGTCGTGAAATAGACACGATTAATATCGTGAGCCGAAGTATCCATCTCGCACTCCAGCATCTTGGCGATTCTAACCTGATTTTCGAGAATCGTCTTGCCCATTTCTCGCTTGCAAACCGCATGACCACCTTGTCGTGCGCTGCGTTCCAGCATCAGCAGTCCATACTTATCAGGATCCTTCAGCATCAGCTTAGCCGCCTTCTCGAAATCCTGCTTATCGTCCAGGTCGAAGCCGAAAGCCCGGCTTGGCAGCTTCATTCCCTTCACTACCCCCTGCGGATAATGTCCGGAATAATTAAACTGCACCAGTCTTCGCTTCGCCCCATCATTTCCTTCGCGAGCCAGTCGCAAGTTCGCCTTCTGCTCGTAGCTTCCACGAATCAGTTTATATTCCTCTTGCGAGGTGATGGAGCGGGCAACTTTGTGCCCATTCTCCACCCTTATCAAATAACAGCTCATCTATGTGTTTCTACTAACTATTATTAAGTTGAACATCCATATATTTTATCGCTTCAACTGATATTCTACCAAAGCATCTGCAGCCTCTTCTGCCTCCTTCACCAGAGCGTTGCCGATATTGATTCCCTCATCGCAGAACACCTTCAGGGTGAGCTGGATGGCTCCATCCTTGGTCTTGCTCAATCGTCCATGCGCCAGCTTTCTGATCAGTACAGACTGAGAACGTACTCGTGGTTTAACCACGAAATCAAAAGTACCATCCGAGAGCTGCTGGGCAACGCCCTGCGAACGGAATCCCAGCACCTTCTCTCCCCCTCCATGCTCATTAGGAGCAAAGAGGAAACACTTGCTTTCATCGTAGAAAGCCATACCACCCAGCTGCACGTGCTGGCTACCATTATTCACCTGCTGGCCATTAACCTGCTGATTATTTACCTGCTGATTGTTTACATTTTTCTTCATATTCTGAATTGATTTGCGAGAAGAAACGTGTGGATTTTTGCGCGCTTTACCATGGAAGATCCTCCGCAGTCCCAACTCAGTTAATAATTAAGGCTTTTGCCCCCTTTTTACCTTTTTACTTTTTTACCCTTTTACTTTTTCAATATCCGTAACGAGGATATCCTGATAAACCTGCCCATTATACTCACGAGCCGTGAATCTCAGCGTAACTGCAACCAGTGCTCCCGGAGCAAACTTACACTGCGCCATATTGCCCAACATTGCCGCAGCATATTGGTTCTCGTACTTGCCGCCCATCTCCTGCAACACGATGTTGCACTTCATCATCTGGCCGTTCTCACTCTTCTGGCTCTGCACGGCGAAAGCCTCGCCCTGCTTCACCACTCTCATAATCTGAGTATTCATATTATAAAGTAGTCGGAAGTTGTTTCAAGATCACCAAACCATTTCGGCGTTGTCTTGTTTCTTCGACGCTGCAAAAGTACTGCGGAAAACAAGGCAAAACAATCCTTTTCCCACAACTTCCCCGAAAAACCCTCGATTTTGGGAAAAATCGGGCATTTCTTGGGAAAAAGTAAGAAGAAAATCAAAAAGGAAGTTAAAAAGTAAAGAAAATCAAAAAATCACTCCTCTTTCCCCCAAAAAATCCCTCATTTTTTCCCAAGGTTGGGAAAAATCTTGGGAATCTTGGGAAAAATCGGAGGAATCTTGGGAAAAATCACCCCCACAACCAACATTTTAACACTCCAAATATTTATAAATCGAAAAAAATGCTTATTTTTGCACTACAATTCAGTTAAACGTTTTAAAAGGAAATGTATATGAAACGGATAGAAGAACGATATATTAGCTTGCTTACCGATTTCGGTTTTAAGCGTATCTTTGGAACAAAACCTAACAAGGATTTGCTCATCAATTTCTTGAATTCACTGTTTGATGGTTTTCAGGTCATCAAGGATGTGAAGTACTTGAATAGTGAGCACGTTGGTGATGTTTTTGCCGAGCGCAAGGCCATCTTTGATGTATATTGCGAAAATGAGCGTGGTGAAAAGTTCATCGTTGAGATGCAGAATGCTTATCAGAAGTACTTCAAGGATCGTTCTTTGTTCTATTCTACTTTTCCTATCCGTGAACAGGCTCCAAAGGGGGCTGAATGGAACTTCAAGCTTGAACATGTTTACACTGTTGCTCTGCTGAATTTCGACTTGGAAGAAGAGGCATTTGACAAGAATGATATCAACCATGATGTGGGCTTGCTTGACAAGAAGACTCATAAGGTTTTTAATGACAAACTTTCTTTCAAGTATGTTGAGATAGCGAAGTTCAACAAGACAGAGGAGGAACTTGACACACTTTATGATAAGTGGTTGTATGTGTTGAAAAACCTTTCCCGATTGGATGAGCGTCCTGCTGCCTTGAAAGAGAAAGTGTTTACTAAACTCTTTGAGGAGGCCGAGATTGCAAAGTTCACCCCAACAGAGTTGAAAGAATATGAGGATAGTTTGAAGGCGTATCGTGATGTCAAGAACTCTATAGATACGGCTTTGGAAAAAGGGCGTGAGGAAGGTAAAAACTCGAAAGCTCTCCAAATAGCAAAAAAGATGTTGGATGCTGGCATGGATATAGAAACAGTTATGCAAATAACAGATTTGTCAAAAAGTAAGATTGAGAAACTAAAATGATAAATCTCTATTCAAATTAAGCCTCCAAATTGCAAAATAAGTGGTTCAAAGAGCGAATAGTCCCATTTTGAGGCATTTTTAAGGCTGTAGTTGCGTGCTAAAGTTGTTTGACCAACAAATGAACACTAACTATTAGCCAGAGTTAGTTAACGCCAAGGGCAGAATATAACTCCCAAGGCTATTGTTTAATTTAAATAGAATCCACATTTTAAAGTGGACCCATGTATAGAAATATGAAAAAGTATATTTTATGGCAATTAATACTCCTTTTATTTGTACCGTACTCTTCTATTAAGGCGCAAAGTCTTGTAAATTTAGAGAGTATAGAGTCACGTGCTTATGATTTTTGGGGGCCTAGTAAAATAGACAAAGATATTTATGTTTATTCCCAAAATGTAAGTGTTAATCCAATTAAGACACTTCCTATTAAATTGATTTATAGTTATGACTATAAGAGAAGGATGATTCGATACCTATTGAGCAACTCTAATAGTTATAAGTAACTGTTCAAAATTAATTTTATAAATATGAATAATTCACGAATAAGTTCGTATCCACAGACGCCAAGGCCCTGTTCGTACAATAGAAAAGCGAGTCCGTAGTCTCGTAATCTATCGGTCTTATCCATTTGCCCTTAAGTATACGCCAAAGAATCTCGGCAGGATTAAGTTCTGGAGAATAAGGTGGAAGATAGAAGAGGAACAATCCTCTTTTCTCCCAAATTTTTCTCAGTTCTTTAACTTTCTGATTTCTATGAACAGAAGCATTGTCCAAGACAATTACAGTCTTCTTCGTTACATTGAAAGAGAATCTGTCAAGATAGTCTACAATCTTGTCTGCGTTGATGGACTCTTTTGTGGTAAAGCCTTTATACTGGTTCCTTTGGGTAATCATGTCAAATATATTAAGCCAGGCTACTTTCTCGGATGGAATGTAAATATCCTCATTCTTGAATTGTCAGCCATATGGAACATAACCATTTGTACAGACATGGCTTTCGTCGGCATAATATAGCACAAGTTCTCCTTTGGAATCAAGTTCTTCAAGTTCTTGCAACTTCTCTTTCTTGTATGCGTAGAGCTGCGGTGAGGGTTTGCCCCTTGGGCGTTTTCTTATACGCTTATATCTTGCACAAATGTTTCTAAAAACGTTTGAAAGTAATGTCACTGGTTTCTTTACCAGTCGCATTCTGCCATGCTTCACGTGCTTTGGACACACTCTGACGGTCTTCCTCAATTGCCATGCGGACTGCTTCTTCATCAGAACAATCCATAATAGGCTTTCGTCCCTGACCAGGACGTGTCTCCAAGCCTTTGATGCCATTTTCTTCATAACGTTTGACCCATGCGTAGACAGTAGGTACTGTTACCTCAAGCATTTCTGCTATTTGGGGAGCTGATTTACCTTCTGACTTCAGCAATATGGATTTGCATCTGATACGAAAACTATGAGTAGGGCCATTATGATAGCCTTTCTCTAATTTGAGGCGATCAACCTCTGATAATTCAAGTACTTTTATTGGTTTCATAATTCTTTTTTCAATAAAACAGAAAATTAACCATATTAGTACTGATATATATATAAATAATTTAGATCACTTACTTATTAATACGTATATTTGTAATATTTTAAATTGGAATGAATATGAATGCAAAATTTTATAGATTTATAGTCAAAGGGAACGACAAAAAAGGAGGAGTGCTATATTCTCCTAAAAGTTGGCCATATCCTATAGCGGTCGATGGACAAGAAGTCAAAAATTGGGAGTCTCTTGTTGTTGAATTAAAAGACGGAATTTATAGACCATTTCAGTTATGTGTAGGCGGAGCCAATATGGTTAATCAAGATTTGAAAGACTTATTGCAGTCTTTTATAGGTATTAGTAATGACGTTGAATTTTTACCGGTTAGAGCTATAAGTGAAATATATGGCGAACAAACGTACTATATTATGCATTTTAAAAAGATTTTTGATGTCATAGATACTAAAAATACTTTATATGTTGAAGGGACAGATTCTGTTATAAAATTGAAGCTTGACTATAATAAGGTAAAAGATTTAAAGGTCTTTAATTCACAGCCAGCTATAAATGATATCATCGTATCTGATGAAGTTCGTAAAAGCATACGAAAAAATAAGCTTGATTTAGGGTTGGAATTTATGCCTGTGTATTGTGGAGGGGAGTGATTATATGGAAGAGGAAATAAGACATTGGATTCAGCAAATCAATGATGAGACAATATTGCCATCTGATATTGTCGCGTTCAATTTTGGACTTTTTGAATCTGAAGAAGGATATTGCATTTATTTGACAGGTTCAAAATTTTATGATGAATCTGATGATGATTGGGCTTGTGATATAGATTTTGAGCCAAATAGAAAATATTTAATGCTCGCCTCTGGGAGTATTCAAAATATGAACTGGAAACAAATTCTATATAAGGTCAAAAATATTATTTTCAACTTCATTACAGCAAATGCCTACAAGCTACCCTTGTTTGTTGGTAAAATAGTTACAATCGGCTTTGATGATGGGGATTTAGTCAGAATACAATAATATCTATTTTTCGGTTTATCTACAATCCATTTGATTCATATCACATGAGTTAAATGGGTTGTATTTTAGTTATTCACTTCTGATTGAATATTAACGATAAAACTCAGGAATATGTAGATTTCCACAAAGATGGGAAAACGATCCTTTATGGAGATAGCAACAAGTGTTCGAGTATAAGTCTATCCAAACACTTGCTGCTACAATGTCTTGTTGCTTATTACAATTCTAATGTTTGCTTTCTGATGCTTTTGCAATGCAGGCACAGTTTTCTCATCAGTATTCATTATGCCTATAGCCCTAAAATTGTTGCCATCTTCCTTGTGTACAAGCTTTGTGCTATGGCTTGCCACATCAAATTGATAAGAAATATTATCATAGCCTTCAAAGGAAATATGAGCTGTTCTTGGCTCATTGAAAAGATACTGTATTATTTTCAAAGAAAAAAGTGTTAATAAAGAATAATAAGTTTTATTTTTAACTTTTATATGTTTTTATACCTTTATGGGGGCTACTCGCCCCAAACCCCTCGTGTTTTCAGGTAAGTAACTGTTCAAAATTAATTTTATAAATATGAGCTATAATTCACGAATAAATTCGTACCCACAGATGCCAAGGCCATGTTCGTACAATAGAAAAGCGAGTCCGTAGTCTCGTAATCTATCGGTCTTATCCATTTACCCTTAAGTATACGCCAAAGAATCTCGGCAGGATTAAGTTCCGGAGAATAAGGTAGAAGATAGAAGAGGTACAATCCTCTTTTCTCCCAAATTTTCCTCAGTTCTTTCACTTTCCGATTTCTATGAACAGAAGCATTGTCCAAGACAATTACAGTCTTCTTCGTTACATTGAAAGAGAATCTGTCAAGATAGTCTACAATCTTGTCTGCGTTGATGGACTCTTTTGTGGTAAAGCCTTTATACTGGTTCCTTTGGGTAATCATGTCAAATATATTAAGCCAGGCTACTTTCTCGGATGGAATGTAAATATCCTCATTCTTGAATTGTCAGCCATATGGAACATAACCATTTGTACAGACATGGCTTTCGTCGGCATAATATAGCACAAGTTCTCCTTTGGAATCAAGTTCTTCAAGTTCTTGCAACTTCTCTTTCTTGTATGCGTAGAGCTGCGGTGAGGGTTTGCCCCTTGGGCGTTTTCTTATACGCTTATATCTTGCACCAATGTTTCTAAAAAACGTTTGAAGGTAATGTCACTGGCTTCTTTACCAGTCGCATTCTGCCATGCCTCACGTGCTTTGGACACACTCTGACGGTCTTCCTCAATTGCCTTGCGGACTGCTTCTTCATCAGAACAATCCATAATAGGTTTTCGACCCTGACCAGGACGTGTCTCCAAGCCTTTGATGCCATTTTCTTCATAACGTTTTACCCATGTGTAGACAGTAGGAACAGTCACCTCAAGTATTTCTGCTATTTTGGGAGCTGATTTACCTTCTGACTTCAGCAATATGGATTTGCATCTGATACGAAAACTATGAGTAGGGCCATTATGATAGCCTTTCTCTAATTTGAGGCGATCAACCTCTGATAATTCAAGTACTTTTATTGGTTTCATAATCTACTTTTTCTATAAAACGGAAAATGAACCATATTAGTACTGAT
>NZ_QSQJ01000035.1:42827-44410 GCF_003436715.1 Prevotella sp. TF12-30
CTACTTTTTCTATAAAACGGAAAATGAACCATATTAGTACTGATATATATAAATAATTTAGATCACTTACTTATGATTTTATCTAAAGAGTGTAACAAAAGAGTAAACAAGTTCTTGAAGAAATGTAGTTATGTAAATTTTCAAGGCGACGATATAGAGAAAATGACGATTGAATATAGAAAGGCATTAAACTCAAAATATCAACATCATAATGATTCTGTTCGTAAGGCACGTGATATAGCAAAGCAAGAAAAAGCGAGACGACAAGCTATAGAGGATTCTATTCGTTTAGTAAAAGAATCAAAGACCCATATCAGATTTATGGGAATTGAATTAAACGATGCTGTTGATTTGGTTATGCTTGATCTTAGAAAGAAAGGTTTTGAAACGATAGATTTTCGTAAAAATGGATATGTTATGTCTGGCAAATTCATGGATCGTAAAGCTATAGTCACTCTGCATTCAACGCCTGAGACAAATAATATTTATATGGTTAACGTTATCTTTGATGAAGAAAACTCTTGGTATAGCTTGAAGTCTGAATTTCTGAATATTGTGAAATCATATAGGGCTAAATACAAATGTATAGACTCTGGAAGAACATTCCTTGAACCATATTATGAGGGAGATGGCTTTGAGTTGCAAGGTGTCGCAAAGGATAAATGCTGCTTCTTTGATAAATATGAAGCCGAAGGTGGCACAATATATGTAGAAATAAGCGATATGAGAAGAATTTTTATTAAATATATAGATACCTTCAACTCAAAACGGAATGATAGGGAAACTATAAATAAAAATCTCGAAGAAATATAAAGAGATATATGCTTTATAAAGATTACACTATTAAGAGGAAATAGAGTTTATTTACTCGTGTCAGTTTATTGCCAAAATCATAGGTGTGAGAGGAATGGGTAAATCTCCGGTTGTGCATGACTTCCTCCTGGTAGAAGAATAAGAACTGAAAATGGAAAATGACTACTACGATTTGGATAAGTGGAAAACTTTTGTTCTTCGTGTCCTTTTAGAGAAAAATGGTTCTTCCCTAACAGATTATGTGTGGAATAGATTGAAGCACGAGTTTTCTTTAGGAGAGAACGAGCAGACGGAACATAATCTTTATACAGAAAGTGTGCTCAAATGTCTTGAAGTTGAACATGGGTTAATTAGAACAAATAAAAGAGGAATTCAGATTACCACCAAAGGCGAAGAAGTTGCAAAGATGAACAATGGTTTTCGTTCTTACTTAGATTCAAAGTATAGACATAGACTATTACAACGGATAAATGATTATGTGGTGACTGCAACGGGAATACTTTCATTGATGATGACTATGTTTTCATTTGTTAATCTATTTTATAATTGGATTGATAAAAAGTATTCTTTTCTTCCACCACTTATTCTAGGCTTGTTTTTGGTTGTGTTTAGATTGATTTGTAAATCAAAATAAAGAACTATCGCTAAACAACCGATTGGATTTAGTCAAAATCTAAATTCAATCGGTTGTTAGTTGACAGTATCGTGGTTGGTAAGTGTAAGAAATATTGGGGGTGTAATTTAAACTGTGTCAAGGCTTGTTCTTAACT
>NZ_QSQJ01000036.1:0-43394 GCF_003436715.1 Prevotella sp. TF12-30
TTCGCTGAACGAAATCGACCAGTTTGATGCACTCAAGGGTAGCGGTTTTCAGCAGTTTCGTATTATGTGCCTCGCCTTCGACCCAGGTAATTTATATGGGCAAACGCGAGTCGGAACACAAAGTGTCACCGAGCGTGTTACCATCCGTTTCAACTGGAATGCTTCTACCACCATCCATAAAGGCATCAGGTATTTCAAGCGTGTGCTGACCGATGGTCCGGTTTCCCGAATCAACTTCTGCACCATCCCCGAAAGAGACATCGGCGAGGACATTCCCATCTACGGAACCTACGATGAGGAATTCAGAAATTCTCTGAAACCTTACATCGATAATCTCTGTATGGCTTCAGGGCTGGTGGAGTGCAAGGAGGCTTTTCATCTTGCCGAGGTACTGAAGGATGAGAATGCGGAATTCTCCCGTCTGTCGCAGGACAGAGTCTATGAGAATCTGAGCTTCCGTGCCAACGTAATCGGCTATCTGAAGGCTTGTGTGCTCTATGTGGCGAACGGTTACCAGTGGGAGCCGGAGATTGAGGATTTCATCCGCTGGAGCGAGCGTTACGACCTCTACTGCAAGATGCGTTTCTTCGGTGATGCCATCAAGAAGGCGGAGCTGGAGTGTGATCAGGAGAGCAAGAGAGGTCCGGCAAGTATCCTGGGATTCCTGCCTGAGGAGTTCAACTATCAGCAGGTGGAAGCCTTGAGAGTTGAGCATAAGATGAGTGCGAAGGGCACGATGAAGATGCTGAACAACTGGCTCTTCCGTGGCTATATCAAGGTGAAGGAGAAAGACTCAAATACTCAGTTACTCAAATACTCAGTTTTTATCAAGACCCATTCCAAGAGTGGGGATTGAATCTTATCAGAAAAATATTCTTGATATAATGAACGAAAAAATCTATTGTATATGGAAATAGTTTTAGAGCGTATAGCGAAGAAGAATACTTATACCATCGGCCGACTGTATCTGTTGGCTGATGGTGATGTGAAGCGCAAGGTGCTTTCCGGCAAGTTTGCCGGCGACAAGCGCAGTTTCGAACATACTTTCGACTTGAAGAAGTTGTCTAAGGACAGCTACTTCTGTGATACCATGGAGCCTACGTGGCGCAACCTGAAGGGGATAGCGCTGAAGCCCGGGGAAGTGAATGCCCGGTTCAGTAGAGAGAGCGGCAAGGTGGCAAGAAAGATTCCGGGCCATACCGCCATCCCTGAAGGCTCGTATCGTGTACTCATCACCAAGTCGCCCCGCTTCAAGGAGTGGCTGCCGTATGTGCAGGGTGTGCCCGGTTTCGAGGGCATCCGCATCCATGCCGGCAACTATCCCGACGATACCCAGGGCTGCATCCTGGTGGGTGAGAATAAGCTGAAGGGTATGGTGGTGAACTCCCGTATCTGGCTCCATCGTCTGATGAAGCGCATCCAGGTGGCTGAGAATCAGGGGGAAGGTATCTGGATTACCATCATCTAAATTTTGCAGTGCGCTGCCATCTTATATAAAAAAAGTCCGTGAACATTCATTTGCCCACGGACTTTTTAAATTATCTGATTCTTATAAATGTCTTATGCCTTGAAGCTCTCCAAGTCTTCTGCCTTGAAGTTCTGGATGTATGCTGAATGACCGAGAACTTCCTCCTCTGCCATGCGAACATATACGTTGGCACTCTTGGCAAACATCTCTGGTGCCTTGGTAGCATCGTCGAGGATGAGGAGAGACATTACGATGTCGCCAGTCATGTTGTAGAGACGGCGAGCCAGGAAGTCGTGAACTGCCTGATCGTTAGCTTCCTTCACCTTGTTGATGGCAGCCTCGTAAAGTTCTACGAGCTTAGCTACACGCTCCTTCAATGACTTCAAATCATCTGATACCTCGCTCTCCAACATCTCCTTGATGATGCTGAGATAAGTACCGTTGGTGATGTAGCGGATGGCTGCAACAACCTGCAACTGAGTAGTACCCTCGTAGATAGAGAAGATGCGGGCGTCACGGAACAGGCGCTGGCACTTGTACTCCATGATGAAACCTGAACCACCGTGGATGCTGATGGCATCGTATGCATTCTGGTTGGCATACTCTGAGTTCATACCCTTAGCCAATGGAGTGAATGCATCAGCCAAGCGGGTGTATTTCTTCATCTCCTGACGCTCCTCTGGAGTGAGCTTAGTGTCGCGGGCAATGTCTTCCAAAGCCTTGTAGATATCTACGTAGCGAGCGCAGCAGTAAAGGAGTGAACGGCCTGCATCCAACTTAGCCTTCATTCTTGAAAGCATGTCGTAAACGGCTGGGAAGTTGATGATCTTCTCACCAAACTGAGCACGCTCCTTGGCATAAGCCAATCCCTCGTTGTAAGCTTCCTGCTCAACACCTACACTCTGAGCAGCAATACCCAGACGGGCACCATTCATCAGAGCCATCACGTACTTAATCAAACCGAGACGGGTGTTACCGCAAAGCTCTGCCTTGGCATTCTTGTAAACCAACTCGCAGGTAGGAGAACCGTGAATACCCAACTTGTGCTCGATGTGACGGACTGTTACGCCACCATCACGCTTGTCGTAGATGAACATAGAAAGACCACGACCATCCTTGGTGCCTTCCTCTGAACGAGCCAGAACCAGGTGGATGTCTGAGTCACCATTGGTGATGAAACGCTTCACACCATTCAGACGCCATGTGCCGTCCTCATCCTGTGTAGCTTTCAGCATCACGCGCTGCAAGTCAGAACCAGCATCAGGCTCAGTCAAGTCCATACTCATGGTCTCGCCTGCGCAGATGCGAGGGATGTACTTCTGGCGCTGCTCCTCAGAACCGAACTCATAGAGCGTATCGATACAGCTCTGGAGAGACCAGATGTTCTGGAAACCGGCATCGGCTGCAGCGATAATCTCTGAAGCCATAGAGAAGATGGCGTTAGGCAGGTTCAAGCCACCGTAACGACGAGGCATAGACAAGCCCCAGAGGCCAGCCTTGCGGGTAGCATCGAGGTTCTCGAATGTCTTGCTGGCATAAATCATGCGACCGTTCTCCAGGTGTGGACCTTCGAGGTCAACATCCTCAGAGTTTGGTTCGATGATGTTAGCAGCTACATCGCCGGTAATATCCAGCAATCGCTTGTAGTTTTCGATGGCATCCTCGTAGTTGACAGGAGCATCTTCAAACTGGTCTTTTTCTGCGTAATTTCTTTCCTTCAGGTCCACAACACGCTTCATGAGCGGATGATTCAAGTGGAACTCTATTTCAGGATGGTCTGTATAATAATTAGCCATTTTGCTTTTCTTATTTAAATAATGTGTAATGCAGATTACTTAGAATTCTGCTTGTAGTACTTGATGAGCTTAGGAACCACATCCTCTACATTACCGTTGATAACGTAGTCGGCAATCTTGTTGATTGGAGCATCAGGATCGTTGTTCACAGAGATGATGATACCTGAATCCTGCATACCGGCGATGTGCTGAATCTGACCAGAGATTCCGCAGGCGATATAAACCTTAGGATGAACGGTAACACCAGTCTGACCAATCTGACGGTCGTGATCTACCCAACCTGCATCTACTGCAGCACGGGAAGCACCAACCTCACCATGGAGGAGATGAGCCAACTCGAAGAGCTGGTCGAAACCTTCCTTGCTTCCTACGCCATAACCGCCGGCTACAACGATGGCAGAACCCTTCAGGTTGTGCTTGGCAGCCTCTACGTGGTGGTCGAGTACCTTTACAACAAAGTCTTCAGCAGGAACATACTTGCTTACCTCTGGATAAACGACTTCCTTCTTGCACTCACCCTCGTAGATGCTCTTCTGCATCACGCCAGAGCGGACAGTAGCCATCTGAGGACGGTGCTCTGGGTTGACGATAGTAGCCACGATGTTACCACCGAAGGCAGGACGAATCTGATAGAGCAGACCCTCATAGTGCTTGCCGCTCTTCTTGTCGTCGTAATCACCGATTTCAAGCTCTGTACAGTCGGCGGTAAGACCGCTGGTCAATGAAGAAGAAACACGAGGACCGAGGTCGCGACCGATAACGGTAGCACCCATCAATGCAATCTGAGGCTTCTCCTCCTTGAAGAGGTTGACGAGAATGTCGGTATGTGGAGCTGAAGTGTATGGGAACAATCCCTCAGCATCGAAAACAAATAATTTATCTACACCATAAGGGAGAATCTGATCCTCTACCTGACCCTTGATGCCAGTACCAGCCACGATGGCATGGAGCTCCACGCCCTGCTGGTTAGCGAGCTTACGACCCTTGGTGAGCAATTCCTGAGATACTTCGGCAACGGTTGTGCCTTCTACCTCGCAATATACAAATACGTTGTTCATTGTCTTTTCTTATAAAGCATTTTTAAATGAATCGGAATCTGAATCATCCTTCGATGATTATCCGATAATACTTTCGTCCAACAATTCCTTCATCAGTCCGTCGATGTCCTCATCGCTGCTGGTCAAGGTCTTGCTCTCCTTTGCCTGGAACACGATGTTCTTCACGGCCTTCACCTTGGTAGGTGAACCGCTCAAACCGCACTGTGCAGGGTCGCCATCCACATCGGCAACGCTCCACTGGTTCAAGGTGAGGTAAGGGCGCTCCTCATAGAGATTAGCCCAAGGCTCATCACCCTTGCGCTCCATAGGGCAGGTAGCGTATTTATATTTCATCACGAGCTTCACGTTGCATGGGCGGCATGGAGCTGCGCTTCCGTTTACGGTAATTACCAGTGGCAATGGAGCCTCTACGGTCTCAACACCACCATCGATGAGGCGGCGGATTGTAGCCTTGCCGTCTTCTACCTTGAGGATTTCCTCGGCATAGGTAACCTGGTTCAATCCCAGCTTCTGAGCCACCTGAGGACCTACCTGAGCAGTATCACCATCGATAGCCTGGCGACCGCCGATCACGATATCCACGTCACCGATCTTCTGGATTCCTGTAGCAAGGGCATAGGAAGTAGCCAGTGTATCAGCACCGGCAAAGAGGCGGTCGGTGAGCAACCAACCGGTGTCTGCACCACGATAAAGACCCTGGCGGATGATTTCTCCTGCACGAGGAGGACCCATGGTCAAGATTCCAACTGTAGAACCTGGATTCTGCTCCTTCAGACGGAGAGCCTGCTCCAGCGCGTTCAAATCTTCTGGATTGAAGATAGCAGGAAGGGCAGCACGGTTCACGGTGCCCTCGGCTGTCATCGCATCCTTACCCACATTTCTTGTGTCAGGTACTTGCTTGGCAAGTACAACGATTTTCAAACTCATATTTAAAATGGTTATTGTTATAATTCTCTTAAGTTGTTAGTGTTCGGAGCTCAAATCCTTGATTTGGGAGCAAACACGTCGGCAAAAGTACCATTTTTTTGTCTTTTACCCAAATATTTCGAAGAAAAAATGCACAAATTACTATATATTGTGCGCAAAACGTAATATTTGTGCAGTTTTTTCTTGCTAGTTTTGAATATTTATTGTAGTTTTGCAGACAAATACGGCAAATCTATCTTTTATCTGATAATTTGTCCTAAATAAGAAAAGTAGCTTAAAAATATGAAGAAAGTTTTTGTAAGTGGTTGCTATGACCTGTTGCATAGCGGCCACGTTGAGTTTTTCCGCCAGGCGTCTCAGTACGGCGACCTCTACGTAGGTATCGGATCCGACCAGACGATTCTCGGCTACAAGCATCATAAGACGTTTTATCCCGAGCAGGAGCGTCTCTTTATGGTGAAGTCTATTAAATATGTAAAGGATGCCTATATCAATGCTGGCGATGGCATTATGGACTTTGTTCCTACCATCGACATCGTGAAGCCCGATATCTTTGTGGTGAATGCGGACGGCAGCAGCGAAGCCAAACGCCAGTTCTGCCAGGAGCGGGGCATCGAGTATGTGGTGCTGCAGCGCACTCCGGCAGATGGTCTCACCGCCCGTTCGAGCACGGATATCAAGGATTCTACCTGTCAGCTTCCTACCCGTCTCGACCTGGCAGGTACCTGGATAGACCAGCCATACGTAAGCTGCCATGCTCCGGGCTGGGCTATCACCATGTCGCTCCTCCCAACTTTCGAGGTGCGTGAGCGCTGCGGTCTTTCCACTTCTACCCGCAACATGATCAAGAAGATATGGCCGGTGAAGTTGCCTGACATGAATCCTGAGATTCTTGCCAAACTGGTGTTCTGTTTCGAGAACGATCCTGAGCGCAGCGACGGTATCGTGAGTGGTGCGCAGGATGCCATCGGTATCTGCATGCCGGGACTGGTGAGACATTATTATGATAACCGTTTCTGGCCGGATAAGTTTGAGACCTGTCTGGATGAGAAGGTTCTCTCGTGGGTGGAGAGCCACGTCTGCATGATTCCGATGGAGCCACGCCGTCCGGGCTGTTCTGTGGTAGAGGGCAAGGATATTACCGAGCCAAAGGTGAAGAACCTTGCCAAGGCTGCCGATGATTGCTGGAATGCTATCCTCGCAATGGATTTTGCTGCCTTTGCATCTGCCTTCCAGGCATCCTTCGATGCTCAGGTTGCCTTGTTCCCAGCCATGATTCAGGGCTGCGTTCAGTCGTATATCGATCAGTATTCCGTACTTCCTGAGGTTCATGCCTGGAAGATGCCGGGAGCTGGTGGCGGTGGCTATCTCGTGCTGGTGGTTGATGATGTGAAGTCGTTTGCGCAGCAGCATCCGGAGGCTATCGAACTGACAATCAGAAGAAAGTAAACAGCCATATAAACAAGAAATGCCACAGCATATTCGCTGCGGCATTTTTTGTTTTATTAGAAAATCTTTATTCGATTTATTCGAAGCTCTTCATTCGATTATTCGAAGCTCTTCAGTCTTGCGATATACTTACCGAGAATATCGAATTCGATATTCACCACGGTTCCTACTTCGATGTTGCAGAAGTTGGTGTTCTCTCGGGTGTAAGGGATGATGGCTACGGTGAAGGTGTTGTCGGTAGGCTCGCAGACGGTGAGCGAAACGCCGTTCACGGTTACGCTGCCCTTATCTACGGTGAAGTAGCCCTTGCGCGCCATCTCCTTGTTCAGTTCATATTCGAAGGTGAAGTAGGTAGAACCGTCTGCATCCTTCATGTTGATGCACTTGGCGGTTTCATCCACGTGACCCTGCACGATATGGCCGTCCAGTCGGCCGTTCATGATCATCGAGCGCTCCACGTTCACCTTGTCGCCCACCTTCAGCAGACCGAGGTTGCTTCTATCCAGGGTTTCCTTCATGGCAGTAACGGTATAAGTACCGTCCTTGATTTCCACCACGGTGAGGCAGACGCCATTGTGCGCCACGCTCTGGTCGATGCCGAGTTCATCTACGAACGAACATTTCAGGGTAAAGTCGATGTTCTCCTTATCCTGCTTAATCGCCACTACGGTGGCCATTTCTTCTACGATTCCACTAAACATATATTCTATTTTTATTTGATTTCATGATTATTTAAAATGCAAAGATATTGCATTAGCTTGAAGCAACCAAATTATTTAAGTTCTTTTGATAAAATAATCGAGATATATTTGTTTAATTGCCATATTTTTTATATTTTTGCACATTATAATATGTGCACATGATAAATGTGATATACATGTCTTTCCAAAACTCCACCGAATATGAAGAAGAATGAAATCCCAGTGGCGCAAAACAATGACTTCGATGGTCTTGTAGCCCATATTCAGCAAACGCAAGATGTATTGCAGAACAATGCTCGCTTAGTGATAAATCGCCACGTCACAGCCAAGGCTTGGTTGACGGGCTATTATATTGTGGAGTATGAGCAGAAGGGAGCTGATAGAGCTAAGTATGGTGAGCAACTTTTGAAGAAGTTGGCAGAGAAGTTGAAAGACAAGAAGACTTTCAGCTATAGAACATTGCGACTTTATCGACAATTCTATCTTGTATATAACAGATTGGGGTTACCGATAAAAAAGTATTTATGTGGCAATCTTTCAATTGGACAATCAGTGATTGCCAAATTGAAAAGTTCTCAAAATGAGGGGCTTATAATTTGGCAATCAGTGATTGCCAAATCTTCTGATGTGGTAGGTAATGAGGTGTGGGTTGACCCGCAAGAGTTATTTGATAAACTGTCGTTCACTCATCTTGCAGCCATTCTCCCAATTAGCGACCCTTTGGAGCGTGCTTTCTACGAGACGATGGCAATTCGTGGTACTTGGAGTGTCAGAGAATTGCAACGCCAGATTGATTCCAACTATTATTTCCGCAGTGGATGGAGTCAAAAGCCTGAGGCGTTGGCGAAGTTGGTGGAAGGCAAGGCTGAGACAGATACGCTCGCCCTTGACATCAAGTCGCCATTTACCTTTGAGTTTTTGGGCTTGCAAGCCAAGGATGTCGTGGAAGAGTCTGACTTGGAGACAGCCCTCATCACCCATCTTCAAGACTTTATCTTGGAGCTTGGTATGGGCTTCTGCTTTGAGGAGCGTCAGAAGAAAATGTTGATTGACGACCGCTCTTGCGTAAGGAAAATGAGGGACTATATAATAAGGTATAGGAGCAGCAAAATTAGATAACACAGTTTAGGTAACAATAAAAACATTTGAAGACAATGGAAATCAAGGAAGGATATATGCCCTTCATGGGCTATCAAACTTATTATCGTATCGTAGGTAAAACGGAAGAGGGCAAGAACCCTATCATCCTTTTGCATGGTGGACCAGGCAGTACTCACAATTACTTCGAACTCTTGGATAGAGTAGCGGAGACGGGCAGAGCCGTCATCATGTATGACCAGTTGGGTTGTGGCAACTCATTCGTGGAGGGACATCCCGAACTATGGACACCAGAGACTTGGCTCAAAGAACTCTGTGCCCTCATCGACTATCTCCACATCGACCATTTTCATCTCTTGGGACAGTCGTGGGGTGGCATGCTCGCCATCATCTATCTGATAGAGAAGCAAGCAAAGGGCGTGAAGTCAGCCATCCTCAGCAGCACTCTTTCGAGCAGCAAGCTTTGGGCAAGTGAGCAACATCGCATGATTAAGTTTATGTCGGAGGAAGACCAGCGTGCCATCGCTGAGGCTGAGGCGAAGGATGACTTTTCGAGCGAGGCGTATGCCAAGGCGAATGAACACTTCATGCTCCTGCATTGTGCCGGTGAGGTGACGGAGGATAGTCCAGAGTGTCTTCGCCGGAAGAAGCGTGCTGGTGCTGAGGCTTATCTCCATGGTTGGGGACCAAATGAATACACTCCTACTGGTACGCTCCGTGATTATGATTACACCGACCGCTTGGGCGAGATACAAGTACCATGCCTTGTGATGAGTGGAACCAATGACCTCTGCACTCCATTGGTAGCAAAGACACTTTATGATGGTATCCAAGATTCCAAGTGGCATCTCTTCGTAGGAGCCCGACACATGCCATTTGCCGAGCAAAATGATGAATATTGCAAGGTATTGGAAGAATGGATGGAGGAGAAAGAGGGAAAGTGATTTGGCACTTTCCCCTTTTATTTCACCAAAGGCATACACCTTGTTATTGTCTGTCTTGTTCTGGGCGAATACATCTCCTTGGTAGTTGTTCATAGTGTGCTTGTAGGTATAGGCCAAGCCTACGGAGAGCGTAAATGGCTTCAGTCGGTTCTCATAGATAATCTCGGAAAGCAAAGAGGCGGTCTTGCCTTTCACGTCATATTGGTAAGGGCTTCCTTCATCATAGTAACTGCTTGACTGCGTTGATATGTAAGTTCCCACAGCATTGGCGGTGATGGATTGGTGGGATGTGAGTTGACGAAAGAAATAAAGGTCTAAGACAGTGAATAAAAGGCACTTTTCAAGAAGTGCTCATTCAGAATGAGTGGCTTTGCTCTGAATTACTCATTCTGAATGAGTAAAAAAGGTAAAAATTACTCATTCTGAATGAACAAAAATGAAGATTTGTTTGGTTGTTTACTTAAAAAATCGTATTTTTGCAAGCAAATAAATGATTGAACATGAAAGAGTTATTAAAGCAAATTATATTTGAGCAGCAGGAATACTGCAAGAATATAGCACAAGATACTGTGCCGAGAGACATAGAGGAAGAGTGGCTTACCACAACGGAGATACTAATTATTACTGGTATAAGACGTTGTGGAAAGTCTGTTTTGCTCCAGCAAATGCGCAGCAAATTGCCGGAGCAAAACTTCTTTTTCAATTTTGATGATGAGCGATTGGTCAATTTTACGGTTTCTGATTTCCAAACATTGCAAGAATGTTTCTTTGAACTCTTTGGTGAGCAGCATACCTATTATTTTGATGAGATACAGAATGTGAAGGGCTGGGAGACCTTTGTGCGCCGTCTCTACAACGAAGGCAATAAGGTGATTGTAACTGGATCAAATGCCCGAATGCTGAGTAGAGAGCTTGGCACTCATCTTACGGGGCGTTATATCGCAGTGGAGATTTTCCCTTTTTCCTTTCTGGAATACTTGCAGTTGGCAAAGGTGCAGCTGGAAGCCAAGGACTTTTATCTAACCAGCAAGCGTGCTATTCTCTTGGGGCATTTCAAGGAGTATTTGGAGAAAGGTGGATTTCCTAAGTATCTCCAGTCGTCATCCACTCGTTACCTCTCGTCACTCTACGATAGCATCATCTTCCGTGATGTGATGGCTCGTAATGGGTTGACCAATGATAAGGAGATGCAGGAACTCATCTTTTATCTCGCCAGCAATGCCACGAAGCGTATTACCTATACTTCATTAGGTAAGATAGTAGGAATCCGTCATTCCGAAACCGTCAAAAACTATTTGGAGTACATCGGGCAAACCTATATGATATTCCAGCTCATGAAGTATTCGCCATCGGTAAAGGTGCAGATGCTGAACCCGAAGAAGATTTACTTCATCGACAATGCCATCGTGAGTCGCATCGGATTCAATGCCACCGACAATATGGGAGTGAAGTTGGAAAACATCGTGTTCATCGAGTTGAAACGTCGCGGATATGATGTTTTTTATCATGCAGATAAGAAGGAGTGCGACTTTGTTGTTAGAGAGGGCATGAGAATCATGAAGGCTTATCAAGTAACGATAGTGATGAATGACGAGAAAACTCGCAAGCGAGAAATCGAGGGGCTGATGGAAGCCATGAATGCTTATGGCTTGGCTGAGGGATATATTCTTACGATGGAGGAGAAGGAAGAACTTGAGATAGATGGCAAGCAGGTTCATGTTCTTCCTACGTGGGAATGGATGTTGAGAGAGAAGTGAAATAAAAAAAAGTGATCCTAATGTCGGGACTGTTCAGACAATGTGCAGACAGAGGGTGTATTGCATCTTTGCTTGGATTGTGGCTATAAATGGGAGGACACACCCCAAACTGATTTGGGAGAAATGATCATCTACCAATCTGATGATGGCGTGAAGCTTGATGTGAGATTGGAGAATAAGACGGTTTGGCTAAATGTGGAACAGATAGCAGAGCTTTTCAATAAAGGGCGCTCTACTATCAATGAGCACATATTGAATATATTCAAGGAAGGAGAATTGGACGAAAAAGTGGTTTGTCGGAAATTCCGACAGACCACTCAGCATGGTGCCATGGCAGGAAAAACCCAAAGCAAAGAAGTGAAGTTCTATAACCTTGATGTTATCATATCTGTGGGCTATCGTGTAAAATCTATTCAAGGCACTCGTTTCCGTCAATGGGCTACACAGCGACTGAAGACTATGACCCTCGAACTGATGCCTCATCGACATAAAGTCATCTTCGAAAATAGCTTCTCAAAAACAGCAATTAAAATTTCATTCTCCTTTCACAATTATCATAGTGTGCACATAATCATTCACTTAAGTGTGAAAGGAGAATTCTGTATCCCAATATTTCTACGGCAATTAGGGGAAACGACAAAAGAACCAACTGCGCTTACCACCGCACCATTTACCTTGAGCTGAAACAACAATCATAATCAACAGAAAGGACCATTAATATAAGGAGAAGTCAACTTAGTCTAAAGGAGAAAGCAACTATCACAAAAGGAATAGAAAAGACTTCTTTGTATCGGATGACCTGGGTCATTCATATAGATGACGGGAGTGAGCCATATAGATGACCTAAGTCATCCTGCGGAGGGCACGAAAGTGCCCTCCGCAGGAACTATTATTGTTTACTGGAAGCTGCTTTCCATTCATCATAGATATGGCTAAAGATAGCTACACCATCATTCAGTTGCTTCCTAGCTAAAGACTTATCTTTGTTCCACCATTCAAGAATGTAATCCTTCAGTCCCTCATATTCCTTTTGATCCTTGAATTGTCTATCCAGGCTTCCCATTTTGCCAAGCGTTGCATTGTAAAGAATAAATGCCCTTTCCTGTCCATTAGGCTTCAGTGCATACCAAGTAGCCCAAGAGTTTCCTGTGTTTATGCCATTGCCAGGCAGAAATACGTGAACTTGGTAGACAGATGCATTCTTGCCGCGGTAAAGGAGTTCCATAAGGCGATCCTCTTTTACAGCCCTAATCGAATTACGTGCTATCGTTTGGCAATGTTCCCACACTTCGCCTTCAGGGTGTTCCTCGGTGAGTGCAAGCCATTCCATCTTGCTTACTTTCTCAGCATCGTACTTCTTGGCTTTTTTGCCATCTGGATTCTCGGCAAGTCTTACTTGATATTCTAGCGCCCACCCCATGTACTTCTTAGGAATGTAGCCCTCTATCTGTTTGCCATCCATCATAGTGAGGCGAACATGACGCATTTCTGGGTCGTCATTCTTGCGAGCGTGTGCAGCTATCGCTACCACCATTACTGCCATGAGCAGCCAAAACTTCATTGCTTTCATA
Organism: Prevotella sp. TF12-30; assembly: GCF_003436715.1. Classification (NCBI taxonomy): domain Bacteria; kingdom Pseudomonadati; phylum Bacteroidota; class Bacteroidia; order Bacteroidales; family Prevotellaceae; genus Prevotella; species Prevotella sp. TF12-30. The sequence goes on from NZ_QSQJ01000036.1 coordinate 12,770, forward strand.
ATGATTCCTTTTAGTTGTTATTTATTGTTTGTCATCTAATACTTCTATCACTCGTTGTATCATAGAACTTCGGTTGTGTTCACCTAGTCCAATGAGTTTCTTTTCCCATTCCTGCGAAAGTCCTACACAATGGCAAAGTTCTCGGATAAAGGATTTGTCGCATTTCTTATAGGTATCTCCCAGACATATAAGCTTGCCATCAGTCTGTCTGACATAGAAGTCGCAAGCCGTCTTGCTTGGGATGAAAAACATTGCTGCTACTGTGTTACCTTGCCAAGCTTTCATTCCTCCCATGTCCGTCACGGAATAACCTTGGGAGGCATAAATATAGACTTGCAATCGTGGGTGGTTGATATATAGCCAGCTCCATCCCACATTTTCCAAAGGAACAAGTGTGCGTACGTTTTGCTTGGAGGTTGCATTCCACACCACTACAGAATCAATGTTGGCGAAAGGTATCACATCGCTAGTGCATTGGCGAGAAAAGAAGTTTCTATAAACTTGAACATCCTTTTTCTTGCGTGGCAAGTCTATTCGGTCATTACTTTCATAGAGTTGCTGGATACCATTCTTTAGGTACACTCGTCCCTCGCATGATTGAGCTTGCATGCTAATAGTTCCCATATAAGCAAGCAAAATGCTAATGATGAGATATATTCGCCCAAAATTTATCTTCTCATGTACGGCTTTTTTAATCTTTCGGATGGTCTTGCCATTGGAAAGACGCCAACCTTCTATTTCTTCATACTTGCACATAAGCGATTTCTCTTGATAATTTTTGCAAATATACGAGGAAACTTTCTGATTACCAAATAAATTAACCATTTTTTTTATAAAAATAGGCACGCATCCTTTCGGGGGCGTGCCTATAACCTTATTATTATATTATACCTTTATATTACCTTGACTCTCCCTTTCCCTCCTCTTCCATCAATCACGATTTTCTCGAAGACGATGGCTGGGTCGTTAGGAGTGAGGGTGAGGGTGTGGATGCCATCGGCAGTAGCCGGCAGTTCCAACTCTATCACTTGATCCACGATGCGAGTGGCTATCGTTGGATAATAGATATTGTAGATGTTCTCCGGCTTCTCGTTCAAATCTTTGTTGAAGTTAACCTCTACAGGAGAAGCGTCATCTAAGCTTACACCATAGGTTAAGCCGCCCTTGTTGAGATAATCCAAGGTTGATTTGGTAATCACATGAATGCGAACCTTCTGCTTGCCATTGGAAACATTGCCATTAAATGCCTTGTCATCCGAAGTTTTGCCAACCGAAGTCTTGCTAACTTGCATCTTAAACTTGTAAGTGATGCTGGCTCCCTTTACACTCTTGGTATAAGGCATCAGAGTCATTGCCGATACGCTTTTGCCCATGAATGGAATCTCTGTCCATTTTGCCTCGGCAGCATCCGTCTTGCTGCTGTAGTAAGGAGCTTCGATTTCTACCACGCCGTTGTTTTCGCTGATGATGACGCCATCCTTGGAGGTTACCCGGAAGAGTTCCGGACAGGTGTCCTTCTCGAAATCGTCATTCCAGCTCTTGTAGCCGATATGCTTCTGTGTCATCATTCCGTTCCACTTGCCACCCGACATCTTGTGGTTGTAATTGTGGCAGATGAGGGAATCGCGCTTGAAGAAGCGTTCGCATTCATCAGCCCAGATGTTCGCCTTCGGATTGTTCTGCTTGTAGAGAGCATGGTTCTGAGCCTGGGCAAAGTACATCTGGTGCAGATTGCTCATCAACTCGATAGGGAAGAGGATGATCTGACGGTAGGCATCGTGATAGGCTGCAGGCAGACTGTTGTACTGGCGCAAGGCATCGGCTTCTATCTTCAGATACTGGTTCACCACTTCCTGCCATTCGCCGTTCTCCAAATTATAGGTGTTCTTGTTGAGCATCTCTGGGGTGCAGCGACCATTGTACTTGCAGATGAGGTTCAGGATGCGTGCCGCTTCGTCAGCCTGCGATTCTCCGAACTGCTGTGCGCACCAGTCACGGGTATGACGGGTGATGCTGTTTACATCGTATTTGCGGGGATTCCAAGCCATGTCCATAAACTGGCTGATAGGGTATTCCATCGGCTTGAGGTCGCCCACGTTGAGAATCCAGAGTCGGTCGATGCCGTTCTCATAGGCAAGTGTCAACTGCTCCCATGGGTTCTGCACGGGGGTAACATTGAGCATCTTCGAGTTTCTTGGAGCACCCACGTAATCTACGTGGTAGTAGAGTCCCCATCCGCCCTTGTGCTTTCGTTCCTGGGCATTCGGCACACGGCGCACGTTGCCCCAGTTGTCATCGCAGAGCAGCAGGGTTACGTCATCAGGCACCTTCATGCCCTTGTCGTAGTAATCCTGCACCTCTTTATATAGTGCCCATACCTGCGGTGTCTCGCTCGCCTTCTTTCCCGTTACATCAGCGATAATCTTGCGCTGGTCGTTGATGATGTTGGTCATCAGTCGGGTATCAGCCTCTTCGCTCATCGCCTCATCGCCGTCGCCACGCATTCCGATGGTTACAATCTGTTCGGTTCCTTTCATTCGCTCAATGCCTTCACGGAAGAACTTCTGCAGGTTAGCCTTGTTCTTCTGATAGTTCCAAGGTCCCCATCCCTTTCGGTTGCGGGCGTATTCCTGGTGGTTGCGTGCCATCGGCTCATGATGCGAGGTGCTCATCACCACGCCCATTTCATCAGCCGTCTTCTCGTTCTCTGCATCGTCGGCATAGAAAGCCCAGCCCCACATGGCTGGCCACATCATGTTGCCACGTAAGCGGAGCACCAACTCGAACACTCGCTGATAGAATCGGTGGTCACCATACTCGGTGCCGTAGGTGTTCTTTACCCACGAGGTGAGGCAGGGAGCTTCATCGTTGAGGAAGATGCCGCGATAGCGTACGGCTGGCTCGCCATCTGTATAGATTCCCTTGTTTACGAAGATGGAGTCGTGATGCTCCACAGGCACGTCTGCCCAGTCATACCAAGGCGATACGCCCATCTGCTGGGAGAGTTCGTAGATGCCATAGATGGTTCCTCGACGGTCGCTGCCGGCGATGACAAGCTGCTTATCCACCACAGTGATGATGAATTTCTCGCGCTTGCCCTTGAGCAGATTTCCGTTGATGCGTTTCTGTTTGATGAGCTGGTCGATGGCAGCAGAATGTCCGATGGTTCCCACGAGGATGGTTGCCTTCCGGTTGGAGGTGATGGTGGCTTGGGAGCCGCTCACCTTGCTGATGTCCCTGACCAGTGCATTGGCAGCATAGCTCACGCCACGGCAGTCGTTGGCGTCCATATAGATTTCTACCTTGTCATTAGCGTTGATGAGCAGATCGCCCTGCTTGAAACTGACGAATCTCTCTGCTGCACTCATGCTCATGGCTGAGAGGAGAGCAGCGGAAGCTAAAAATACTTTCTTGATGTTGTTAAGTCTCATATAAAAAATATGTTTATGTATTTGATGTTTGCAAAGGTAGGAATATTCATCGTATTTTACTTTGTCAAATGTAATCTTTTCTTTATTATTTGTTTCATTTTGGCTTTCCATGCGGTTTCTGTACGTCTTTTTCCCTAAATGTTTTGTGTTTTCAGAGAAAAGTATTAATTTTGCATCATAAAATAAGATAGAAAAATATGATAGACAAACCGACGATAGCACGTATTATGGACTCCATCAAGATAGAAGAGGTGGTGTCTGAATTCGTCACGCTGAAAAAGCGCGGCATCAACTATGTCGGCTTGTGTCCTTTCCATAACGATTCACATCCGTCGTTCTCCGTTTCGCCAACCCGTGGCATCTGCCACTGCTTTACCTGCGGAAAGGGTGGAAACGCCATCAACTTCCTGATGGAGCTGGAGCAGATGACCTATCCTGAGGCATTGAGATGGCTGGCTAACAAATACCATATCGAGATTCAGGAACGCGAGATGACCAACGAGGAGAAGCAGCGCGAAAACGAACGCGAATCGATGTTCATCGTGAATGAATGGGCGGCGAAATACTTCCAGGACATCCTGCAGAATGATGTGGACGGAAGAGCCATCGGCATGCAGTATTTCAGAAGCCGAGGATTCAGAGACGACATCATCCGGAAATTCCAGCTGGGATTCGCCCTGAACCAGCGCACGGCGCTCTTCGACGAGGCGGTGAAGAAAGGATATCAGCCGAAATACCTGGTGGATACCGGTCTCTGCTTCAAGGTGGATAAGGAGGAAGCGGGCAACAAGAGCGGACAGGACAAGTATCTGGACCGGTTCTCCGGGCGTGCCATCTTCCCGTGGCTGAGTGTGAGCGGAAAGGTGGTGGCTTTCGGCGGACGTGTGCTGGATACCCGTACCAAGGGTGTGAGCCAGAAATACGTGAACTCGCCCGACAGTATCATCTACCACAAGGAGCGGGAACTCTATGGACTGTATCAGGCAAAGAAGGCCATCGCCAAGGAAGACTGCGTGTATATGGTGGAGGGATATACGGATGTAATCTCCATGCACCAGTGCGGCATCGAAAACGTGGTGGCCAACTCGGGTACGGCGCTGAGCATCCATCAAATCAGACTGCTCCACCGATTCACCAGCAACATCGTATTACTCTACGACGGCGATGCTGCGGGCGTGCATGCGGCGCTGCGAGGTACCGACATGCTGCTGGAGGAGGAGATGAACGTGAAGGTGCTCTTCCTGCCGGATGGAAACGACCCTGACAGCTTTGCCCGAAGCCATACCGCTGCCGATTTCAGAAAATACATAGAGGAAAACCAGAAGGACTTCATACAGTTTAAGACCGACCTCTCGCTGAACGGCGTGACCGATCCGGTGAAGAGAAGCCAGGCTATCAACAGCATCGTGGAGAGCATCTCGAAAATCAAGAACCAGATTACCCGAGCCTCTTACATCACCGACTGCGCCCACCGGCTGGGCGTGAACGAGGCGATTATCGTGAATGCGCTGAACAACTTTGTGAGAAACGGCATGAGCGAGCAGGTGAAGGCTGAACGGCGCGCGGCTGGACTGAAAGATCCGAAGGCTACTGCCCCACAGCAGGGAATGCAGGCTGTCATGAGGGGCGTGACGCCGCTGGACAAGCTGCTGGAGGTAGAGGACCTGCTGGTGAAGCTGATCATACATCACGGAGAAAAGCATATCGTGGTGAAGGATGTGGAGGGCAACGATATAGAACTGCCGATAGCACAATATATCTATCTGGATATGTCGGGCGATGAGTTCAGATTCCATAACGAGCTTTATAACAGAATCTTGCAGGAAACGCTGGAGCATCTGGAGGATGAGAACTTCGTGGCGGAAACCTATTTTGCCAACCATCCGAATCCGGAGGTGAGCAGGATTGCCAGTCTGCCGACGGGAGAACAGGAGGTTTCTACGGCGAGTCTGCAGCTGCAGCTGAACGCTGAAAAGCTGCGCCAGTTTGTTTTCAAGGATCTGCTGAGCTTCCGCACACATTATATCGCACAGCGACTGATAGAGGTGCAGCAGGAGTTTGCCAGAAATCCTTCGAACAGGGAGCTGGTGGAGGAGTTTATGAAACTGAAGAAGATGAACTCGCTGCTTGCCAGCCAGACCAACTCGGTATTCAACTAGATTAAAAAAGAAAGGTATGATATATATTCATTGGATTTATCTCTTGCTTTATATGGCGATCATGATTCCCGCTATCATCACCGTCTTGATGGACAACCGACAGCCCGCCAAGACGATGGCATGGATTCTTGTGCTCGCTTTCATGCCTTTCGTGGGAATCATCTTCTACATCTTCTTCGGGCAGAACACGAGAAAGGAACGGCTGATCAGCGATAGAAGCATGGACCAGTTGACCAAGCGATCGATGCTGGAGTTTGCCGAGCAGGAGAATCTGCATATCCCAGCCAACAACAAGCCGCTGATGAATCTCTTTACCAATCAGAACTGGGCATTCCCGTTTAAGGACAATCAGGTGGATATCTTTACCGATGGTTATGAATTCATCTTCTCCTTATTATATGAGATAGGTAAGGCGAAGCATCATATCCATCTGGATACCTACATCTTCGAGGATGATGCCTTGGGTTATTTGGTAGCTGATGCCCTGATAGACAAGGCGGAGCAGGGAGTGGAAATCAGACTGATATACGATGACGTGGGCTGCTGGAAGGTGAAGGACGCCTTCTTTGAGCGCATGAGAGAAGCAGGCATCGATGTGCATTCGTTCATGCCGGTAAGGTTTCCTGCGTTTACCAGCAAGGTGAACTACCGCAATCACCGTAAGATATGCGTGATAGACGGTAGGGTAGGATTCATCGGTGGCATGAACATCGCCAAGCGCTATGTGAAGGGCACCGGGAAGCAGAAGTGGCGCGATACGCATCTGAGGATAGAGGGCGGAGGCGTGTATGCCCTGCAGCGTGCTTTCCTGATAGACTGGTATTTTGTGGATCGCACCTTGGTGTCAAACCGAAAGTATTATCCTCCGGTGGATTCGAAGATCAGGAATAATTGTCTGGTGCAGGTAGTAACGAGCAGTCCGATTGCTCCATGGCCTGATATCATGCAGGGATATGTGCGCATTCTGCTCCAGGCGCAGAAATATGTGTATATGGAGACGCCTTATTTCCTGCCTACCGAACCTGTGCTCTTTGCGATGCGCACGGCGGCGCTGGCGGGAGTAGATATCCGTTTGCTGATGCCTAGGCATTCAGATGCCAGGATGGTGGAGTGGGCTTCGCGTTCTTATCTGATGGAGGCGATAGAGGCTGGCGTGAAGGTTTATCTCTATACGGGTGGATTCAATCACAGCAAGTTGCTGGTGAGCGATGACAACCTCTGTACCGTGGGCAGCACGAATGTGGATTTCCGGAGTTTCGAGAATAATTTCGAGGCGAATGCCTTCTTCTATGATGAGGAAATGGCTCAGAGAATCAAGCGGATTTATCTGAAGGATGAATCTAGGAGTATTCTGGTAGATGATGTGGCGTATTTCGTAAGGCGCCCGTTCCTGAAAAGATTGTTCGAGAGTATCGTAAGATTGCTTTCTCCGCTGCTGTAAAAAGGGAGGATGTTTTGCTCCATACGCCCTGAAAGGGCAGAAGCTCCTAGCCCAGGGCATCGCCCTGGGTAGCCTTGTATTTTCCCCTTTCGCCCTGAAAGGGCAGAAGCTTTAAAACAATCAGCAGATTTTATCTGAATATCGAGAAGTTTACGCTTCCGTAACTTCTATGCTCCAGGAATCGCGGATGGTCGGAGAAATCGTAGTTCTTGCCATGCTCGAAAACGAAGATGCCCTCTTCGTTGAGAAGGTCGCCATTGAGTACGAGGTCTGGAATCTCGGGAAGTTTCTCCAGCGCATATGGCGGATCGGCAAAGATGAAATCGAATTTCTGCTTGCAGGTTCTCAGGAAGCGGAATACATCGCCGCGAATCAGAAGATCCCTGTCTTCGCCCAGTTTCTTGAAACACTCGCGGATGAAGTTGGCATGGTCGCGGTCGGCCTCTACGCTGATCACTCGGCTGCATCCACGGGATACCAGTTCCAGCGAGATGCTGCCTGTGCCGGCAAAGAGGTCGAGGGCTGTGGCATCCTCGAAATCGATGTAATTCTGCAAAACATTAAAGATGTTCTCCTTTGCGAAATCTGTAGTTGGTCGCGCCTTGAACGAACGTGGTATGTCGAAGTGGCGACCCTTATATTGTCCTGTTATGATTCTCATAATTAACTTTTAACTATCAACTTTTAACTATCAATTTTTAAAATCAGCTTTTAACAATCCACTCCTACTTGCTTAAGTAGAGCGTCAGCAGATCGAAAGGCATTCCCTTGATTTCCGTGATGGGCGCACGATTGAACTCGGCACTCGGATTCAGGAGGAAGGTCTTCTTGACATAGAGCTTGGCATTGTAGAGGAACCAATCCTTATCCGGAATATCGCCCGAAACATGCAGCTCATCCTGCATCTGCTGCAATCCCAGCTGCTTCCATACGAAGAGGATGAAGTAGAGTGCATCCTTGGCATGATCAGCCTGGAAGGAATTGTAGAACTTGAATCTGTTTTTCTCGAAACAGAAGATGTCCACCTTCTTGTCGTGGAAATACGCATAGAGCTTGTGGTAGATACCCGTGAAGCTGCGCTTGTGCAGATAGTTCCACATCGGCTGCATGATAGGAGTGAAGCGCACATCCTGGAAGTTGTCTTCTATCACCATCTTCAGATCCTTGTTGATCGGGAAAACGGCCACCACATTCAGATTCGGCTGCACCCTGTAGAGAATGGCATCGCTGTGGCTGCCCGTGAAGGCATGCTGATAGAGCACGGTGAGGTCTTCCTCGTGGAATTCCTCGATAGGTACCAGCAGGATAGGCGTATCGATATAGACACGCACCTTCTGATAGCCGCGCTGCAGGAGTTCGCTTTCGCCGAAAGCCTGTCTGAGGTTGGCTGCAATCGATACACCGCTTTTCACAGTGTAAGGTTCGTATATCAACTGGTGCTCGGCTTCACGATCTACAACCGAGAAGCTGAGTGTATTCTTGCTCACACGGATGGTGAGTCGTGCTTGCTGTGTTCTTTTTTTACCAATTACTTGCATTGTCGTTGTCTTTGGTGATGTCTCCGATCTTTAATCCAGGAAAGTTGCCGGCATCGGAAGCTTTTTCTGTTACCTGTTGAATCGCCTCCTCGTTGAGACCATCGAGATAGTCTTCGTAGGTGGCTCCACATTCCATCAGCGGAATCTGCTTTCCGCTTTTATGGATAATGGTAGTGGCGGCGAGCGAGAATTTCCTGCCATCGGAATAAGGGATGAGGGTATCCTCAGCCTTGAGATACTTTGCCTTGATGAGGACAGCGAAATCGCCGGTATAGACTCCGTGCTTCGCCCTGTATCTTTCTTCGGCAGAACGGATGAGCATCAGTTTCTCCTTCACCTCGGCTTCGCGGTTCGCCATCTGTTTCTCGAAGATGAGAGGCTGGCTGATGCTGAGAGCGCAAAGCAGCATCATGATAATGACGCAGGCACCCAGGATGGCATTATTGTTTATTTTTCTTAATTTCATTCTCATTTCAAAAAGTATTAGTACTTTTGCATTGCAAAGATAATGCAAACGAGCGCAATGTAAGCTTGCTTACAGATTGCCGAGTGCAGCTTATCTTCTGCAAAGATAATGCAAAACGGAGACAACGCAAAATATTTGGTGTTGAAATTATTAATTATTAAAGGATAAATAACAAATTGATGATAATAGACGAGCTAAAATATAAGATATTGCAGCAATTTGGCTTTCCGCCAACCCAGGAACAGGCACATGCCCTGGAGGTGTTTGCTGAGTTTCTTACCGATAGAGATCCGCATGCCGTGATGATTTTGCGAGGTAGTGCGGGTACGGGTAAGACAACGCTCTCGGGTGCCATCGTCAGGACTCTGAAGGAGATTCGCCAGAAGGTGATGCTTCTGGCACCTACGGGTAGGGCTGCGAAGGTTTTCTCACTGAACAGCGGTTCGCCTGCCTATACCATTCATCGCCGTATCTATCGTGAAAAATCGTTTTCGGGGGTGGAGGGACAGTTTAATCTGAATGATAATCTCTATACCGATACGCTTTTCATGGTAGATGAGGCGTCGATGATAGCCAATATGGGATTGGGAGGGATGAGCTTCGGAAGCGGATGCCTGTTGGATGACCTGGTGCATTTCGTGTATCAGGGACGTAACGACCGCTTGCTGCTGATAGGTGACAAGGCGCAGTTGCCTCCTGTTGGCGAGGAGGAATCGCCAGCCTTGCATGCGGCGATGCTGGAGGGATATGGACTGAAGGTGTATGAATGTGATCTGAACGAGGTGCTCCGACAGAGCGAGGAATCGGGTATTCTCTATAATGCCACGATGATCAGACAGATGATTACGCATGATGACATTACCCAACTTCCGAAGATTCATTTCGCTGGCTATTCGGATATCAAGCCGATGCCTGGAGCCGAACTGATAGAGGCTCTAGCCGACAGTTATCACCATGTAGGTCTGGATGATACCATCGTGGTGACCCGCAGCAACAAGCGTGCAAACATCTTCAATCAGGGCATCCGCAATATGGTGCTGGATAGGGAGGAAGAGCTTTCGCAGGGCGATATCCTGATGATTGTGAAGAATAATTATTACTGGATGGAAGAAGAGAGGAAGAAGATAAAGGAAAAGGAAATTGAAGAACGAAGGGTGAAGAGCGAAGGCACAGAATCTGGAACTGCTACTCATAAAGTTCAAAGTAACGATATTCCTGCTTTTCTGGCGAATGGCGATCGGGCGAAAGTGCTGAAGGTGCGCCGCCGCATTGACCTCTATGGCTTCCGCTTTGCCACGTTGCTGCTCCAGTTTCCCGATTACGGCAACTATGAGCTGGAAGCTACGGTGCTGCTGGATACATTGACGAGCGAGGCACCTGCTCTGACCCATGAACAGCAGGAGCAGCTCTTCCATCAGATAGAAGAGGATTATCAGGATATTCCGCTCAAGGCAGATAGAATGAAGGCAATCCGACAGGATCAGTTCTTCAATGCCTTGCAGGTGAAATTCGCATACGCCGTAACCTGCCACAAGGCCCAGGGCGGACAGTGGGCGCATGTGTATGTGGATCAGGGTTACATGACGGATGATATGCTCAATCCCGACTATATCCACTGGCTCTATACCGCCTTTACGCGAGCTACGGAAATGCTGTATCTAGTGAACTGGCCGGAGACACAGACGGCTCTTGAGTAGAATCTCATCCCTCTCTGGCTTAGATTCAGATGGGTATAGCTTCGTTTCAAATAGTTTCAATCTTAGGTTCAAACCGGTTCAATGTTAGAGAAAATGGTAAATAAATGACAGAAAGTTTGATAGTCTGAGAAAAAAGTAGTACTTTTGCAACGAATTTATTAATTTATCATATATAAAGAAGTAAATGGAAAATAGAAAAGTAGCTTTAATTACAGGTATCACAGGTCAGGATGGCTCTTACTTAGCCGAATTGTTGTTGAGTAAGGGGTATGATGTTCACGGAACAATCCGTCGCTCATCTACCGATTATCGCGAGCGCATCGCACATTTGGAGGGTACCCCAAACTTTCACCTTCATTACGCTGACCTCGGTGACTCTATGAGCATCATCCAGGTGATGAACAAGGTGAAACCAACCGAAGTTTATAACCTCGCAGCTCAGAGCCACGTACAGGTGAGCTTCGACTCTCCTGAGTTTACAGCCGACGTAGATGCAACAGGTGTGCTCCGTATCCTGGAGGCTATCCGCCAGTGCGGTTTGACCGAGACCTGCCGTATGTATCAGGCTTCCACATCTGAGCTTTATGGTAAGGTAGAGGAGGTTCCTCAGAACGAGAACACTCCATTCCATCCTTATTCTCCATACGCAGTTGCCAAGCAGTATGGCTTCTGGATTGTCAAGGAGTATCGTGAGGCATACAATATGTTCTGCTGCTCTGGTATCCTCTTCAATCACGAGAGTGAGCGCCGTGGTGAGACTTTCGTAACCCGTAAGATTACATTGGCTGCAGCCCGTATCAAGCAGGGCAAGCAGAGCAAGCTTTATCTCGGTAACCTGGATTCACTCCGTGACTGGGGTTATGCCAAGGATTACGTAGAGTGCATGTGGTTGATTCTCCAGGCTGAGAAGCCAGAGGATTTCGTGATTGCAACAGGTAAGCAGCACTCTGTAAGAGAGTTCGCACAGCTGGCTTTCCACCACGTAGGTATCGAACTGAAGTGGGAAGGCAAGAATGAGAACGAGAAGGGTATCTGCGTTGAGGGTCCTGAGGAGCTTATCGGCAAGACTCTCGTTGAGGTTTCTCCAGATTTCTATCGTCCTACCGACGTGGTGAACCTCTGGGGTGACCCAACAAAGGCAAAGGCTAAGCTCGGCTGGAATCCAAACACCACCTCTTTCGAAGATCTCGTCAAGATCATGGTAGAGAGCGATATGGCCAAGGTGGCTGCCGAGGCTGCCGGTGAGAAGGTTCGCTGCAACCTCGTGGAATACTTGGAGAAGGGTATTGTTAAGTAATAGTTAACGGTTGATAGTTTACAATAATAATCAATGTTATCAAAAGATTCTAAGATTTATATAGCAGGACACCATGGACTCGTGGGTTCTGCTATCTGGAATAACCTCGAGAAGAGAGGCTATCACAATCTGGTGGGTCGTTCTCACAAAGAACTCGACTTGACCGACCAGTATGCAGTAGAGAAGTTCTTTGATGAGGAGAAGCCGGATGCTGTGGTCTTGGCTGCAGCCTTCGTGGGCGGTATCATGGCGAATTCGCTCTATCGTGCCGACTTCATCATGCAGAATATGAAGATGCAATGCAACGTTATCAGCAATGCCTATTCTCATGGCGTGAAGAAGCTCCTCTTCCTGGGCTCTACCTGCATCTATCCGAAGGATGCACCGCAGCCAATGAAGGAGGATGTGCTCCTCACTTCTCCGCTGGAATACACCAACGAGGAATATGCCATCGCCAAGATTGCCGGACTGAAGATGTGCGAGAGCTACAATCTTCAGTATGGTACCAACTATATCGCTGTGATGCCAACCAACCTCTATGGTCCGAACGACAACTTCCACTTGGAGAATAGTCACGTGATGCCTGCGATGATGCGCAAGATCTATCTTGCCAAGCTCATCCACGACGGCGACTGGCACAGCATCGAGGTAGATATGAACAAGCGTCCTATCAATCCTACAGACAAGCTCCGTGCCATCATCGGCGAGGGCAATGTGGATGGAAGCAACTCTCATGAGCGCATCCTGAAAGCATTGGAGTTCTATGGTATCTATGATAATAAGGTAGTGCTCTGGGGAACCGGAACACCGCTTCGTGAGTTCCTCTGGAGCGAGGATATGGCAGATGCCAGTGTGCATGTGCTCCTGAATGTGGATTTCAAGGATATCATCGGCATAGAGAAGTATAGTTCTGTATTCTATGGTGCCAAGGTAGATGGTGCCGTGGATAGAAACAATTCAGAGGGTCGTGGTGGCGCTATCCCATCTCTCGGTGAGATTCGCAATTGCCATATCAATGTTGGAACCGGTAAGGAACTTACCATCCGTGAACTCTCAGAGCTTGTAGTGAAGGCTGTAGGTTTCGAGGGTGAGGTTGAGTTTGATGCCAGCAAGCCTGATGGAACCCCAAGAAAGCTCATCTCTGTAGATAAGCTTCATAGCCTCGGCTGGACTCATAAGGTTGAGATCGAGGATGGTGTGAAGAAGCTCTTCGAGTGGTATAAGAATAGTTTGAAAGACTAAATACAAAATATGGATAGGGAAGAGTAGCGACGGTTGGATCGCTGCTCTTCTTTTTGTAACTTGCCCACCCAGTTACTTAAAAAGTTTAATTTATAATAGTGTTGCGGAATTAAGGCTAACATAAATATGAAAAAGATTATTTTATTCTTGCAGTTGATCTTCTCGATAGGGATGTCAGCGCAGACGACTGTAGAATCAGTCCAAGTTGCGGATATGGATGAAGGTGCCCCCATCTGTGGCAAGTCAATAGATTTGCACAAACGCATTCTCCAGGCCTACAATTGCGATAGTACGCTCATCGTCTTCGCTTGTGATACCACTAAAAAAGGAAAAAATACCGATACTGGCTATCTCTATTCACTAGATGCCAATACCCTTGAAGTGCAATGGCAAAAGTCGCTGAAACTTTCTTTGTCAAAACTCTATGGCGTCTGTTCCAAGGGAGTGCTGCTCTCCTCCACTCTGAAAAGTACTGGCAAGTCGCTCTTGACCTTGTCTGATACCAAGACGGGCCGGTCGTTATGGACGCAGTATCTTTATCCTGTCTATTTCAATGATAGCTTGGATATCGTGATAGGACTAGAGAAAGTGGGAGGTAGCAAGACATACGCTTATCGCCTGAGCACAGGAATGCTGTTGTGGGATGCCGAGATTCCGATGACAAAGAACGTGGGATGGAAAGATGCTTGCATGGTGGATTCCACTCACCTGGTGGTTGTGGGGGATGCCATCAACGAGATCAACATCCATTCGGGTGAAATCAAGAAGGTGAAGGCTGTGACTGGCATCAGTGATACAAAGGGAATGATGGCTTTGGCATTGACCAATGTCTTGTCTGCGGCAGTCACCATCGGATTTAATTCTCCTTTTTATTATTATTGTTATAATCTTAATCCATATGTCATTACGGGCTTGACTTCCAATATCCTTCAGGTGGGCTCTGACTTGTATATTAGTGATAGAAAAAGCCTCTATTGTTTGGGAGCGGACAGTTTGCAAACACGCTGGAAGTATGATTTCCAGGACAAGGAGGCTTCTACGGCTCATCTTCTGCTTAGGGATGGCAAGATATTGATGCTCAATTACGGTTATGGCAAGAGTCTTATGAGAGGTACGGTGAAGTGTGGCAAGCCTTTCTTGGCTTCTTTTGATGCACAGACGGGAGATAGGAAGAAGATGTTTCCTTTATACGACAAGAAGCATATCATGAACGACGGAATGCTCACGGAGAGTGGTGTCTTCCTTGCTGGTTCCGACAAGACTGTATATCTGTCATTTGCTGATTCTGCTGTCATCAGCAAAGATTGGGATCGCAGTGCCAATGGGGCTTTGACTATGGTGTTGAGAAAACCATTCTATGCGTTTCATGGACTTGCACCAAAGCTGACTTTAGTGGAGGCATTCGACAAGGTGTGCCCGATGCTGACCAGTACCAACAAGCTTTTTGTCTTCAATGACAAGTTGGACATTCTTGAATCTTATGATCTCTACGAGACCTTCTCCGTTTGTTTCCGTTTGGATGATGTGCTTTGCATACAAAACAGGGATGACAAATCTAACTTTAGGCTGATTCATCCCGATGGTTCCTCTATCGGAAAACTGAAAGGCAAGCCTGTAGCCGCCCTGCTCAGAGGCAGAAATGTGCTAGCTGTATATGATAATCACCTTACAGTCTTTAGGCTGTAAGGTGCTTAGTGCCCTCTTATTACTGAAATTATGTGGATATATAAAAACAAAAAATCCGATTCTCATGATGAAAACCGGATCTTTATATCTTTGAGTTATTTTTGGGAAAAGTGGGTAGTGATGGATTCGAACCACCGAAGGCATAGCCAGCAGATTTACAGTCTGCCCCATTTGGCCACTCTGGTAACTACCCAAAAGCTTTTGATTTGCGAACTTTCTTTATTTGATAAAAGCTTTGTTCTTAAAAGCGAGTGCAAAGGTAGTGCTTTTTTTTCATTCCACCAAATTTTTCTGCATCTTTTTTCACTTTTTTCTCAAAAAAACTTCATTTTCCCCCTAAAAATAAGGCTTTTGCCCTTTCAGGGCGTGAGGGGTATGAGCTTTTATCCTTTTACTTTTTACCCTTTTATCTTTATAATGTGGTGTCTGCGATGCTTTCTCGACAATCTTCTGTGCTTGTAGTGCTCGATTTTCTTGATAGAAACGAAGACGGTTAAGCCCAAGACTACTGCCAGGAGGAAAATCACGATGCCGCCACCCAGGTTGTCACCCTTTACTTTTGACCACATATCCAGAACTTCCGGAGTATGGTCGCCGGCATCATGAATCATCGCACATCTTGCCACCACAGTGCTGTCAGGATACATAATCGGGTTGAGATGCGCCTTTCTGCCTTCCTCTCCGAAGAAATAAGCCAGATTCACAGTCTCAGGATAAGCCTCCCTGTCGCTCATCGCTTCGAAGACCTTCTTGCCCGCTATACTGCTCACATATCCCGTGGTTTCCATATTGGCGAGAGCCACATCCTCTCGGCAGAGATAGTTGATGAAGTAGGAAGCAGCCTTCGGATTGCGGGAATACTTCGGAATCACCCATCCGTCGAACCATACATTGCTTCCCTCCTTAGGAACTTCGTATCCCAGATCTACGCCCACTTTCCCGGCTTCTTCTATCGCCCAGACCGCATCACCGCTCCAGGTCATGTTCAGATAAGCCTTGCCTTTGGTCATCGTCTCCTTGCCGAAATCTGCTTCCCATCCCTCGATGTTCGGTTTCAGTGCTTTCAGCTGTTTCTCTACGATGGCAACTGCTTTTGGCGAATAATCGTTCATCAGTTCCGGAACGGTCACCTTGCCGGCAGCCAGTTCCTTGCGGTGCTCCCAGATCAGGGCGGTGCCGTAAGAATCGCGGTAGGAATCCTTCATCAGGAGCTTGCCACGATATCTGGGACTCCACAGCGTGCCCCAGGTCTGCGCATCTTTTATAGGTACGTGTACCTTATTATATAAGATGCCGCAGGTTCCCCACATATACGGAACGGCATAATTGTGGGCGATTCTGCCATGATTCGAGGTTGCATCAATCTGCTTCACGATGTAAGGCGACACCTTCTTGAGATAATTCGGCGTCTTGCCGAAAGCGGTGTCGATAGGCAGCAGAAGGTCTTTGCGAAGCATTCGCTCGATGATGTATTCTGATGGGCACACCACATCATAATCTTCGTGACCACGCTCAATCTTGGTGAGCATCACTTCATTGATGTCGAAGGTCTGGTAGATGACGCGGATCTTCTTGCCCGTCTGCTCCTCATACCATTTCGGAAATTCAGCAAGAATATCCTCATCGATGTAATCTCCCCAGTTGTAAACCTTCAGAATCTCCTCTCTGTTCTCCTTGTTGTAACAGGAAGAGAGCGGCAGAATCATCAGCAGGGTCAGGAAGAGAAAAGCAATTGTCTTAACTCCTTTAACTCCTAAAAATATCTTGTTCTTCATTCTTATTTCTTCTTGTTTTTATCCGAACGACGATTGATGATAATCAGCATCACGAGCACCAATACGAAGATGATCGTACTCAGCGGACGAAGTTCCGGCGTCAGACCTCCCTTTCTGGCATCGGCATAGATGAAGGTGGAGAGTGTCTCCAATCCCTCGTTTCCGATGGTGAAGATGGTGACGGCGAAATCGTCGATACTCATCGTGATGGCGAGCATGAAGCCCGAAATCATACCGGGCAGAATCTCCGGAATAATCACCTTGCGCAATGCCTGCATCGGAGAAGCACCCAGGTCGAGTGCCGCCTCATAGAGGTTCGGGTTCATCTGCTTCAGTCTAGGCATCACACTCAGGATGACGTAGGGCAGACAGAAGGTGATGTGAGAGAGAACCACCGTGGTGTAGCCCTGCGGAATGCCCAGCGTGATGAAGAGCAGGAAGAGCGAAATACCGATGATGATGTCGCCGTTCAGAATCGGGATATTGTTGACGAACTGGATGGCATTTCTCGCATACCGGTTTCTCAGATTGTAGATTCCGATGGCGGTGAGGGTTCCGAAAATCGTAGATACGGTGGCGGTGATCAGTGCTATGGTAATCGTATTGATGAGTGCCGCCGTGAGTGAGTGGTGGGTTCCCTCTACAAAGAGGTTCTTGTAGAGTTGCAGTGAGAAGCCCGTCCAGTTGCCCATCACTCTAGCCTCGGTAAACGAGAAGATGACGATGATGAGGATAGGGGAGTAGAGCATCAGCAGGAGCAGCCACAGATAGCCCTGGCAGAATACTTTCTTCATCATTTCCCTGGTAAATAGTGATTTTATCATCTGATACCTCCTTCCTGCTTACTGCCGTCGCCGGCGATGAGTGTTGATGCACCGATGAGGAAGAGCATGATGAGCGAAAGGGCTGCACCATAGTTCCACATCGAATTGTTGATGTTTTCCTGTATGGTGGTACCGAAGAGTTTGATGTTGTTCATCGTGAGCAGCTCTGAGATGGCGAAGGTTGAGATGGTTGGCATGAACACCATCAGAATTCCGCTTGCCACGCCCGGCATCGATAGGGGCAGTATCACCTTGTAGAACTGTTGCCAAGGCGATGCACCCAGGTCTTCTGCTGCCTCGATGTAGCTGCGGTCCATCTTCTGCAGCGTATTGTAGATAGGGTAAATCATGAATGGGATGAAGTTGTAAACCATACCAAACAGGAGTGCGCCCTCGCCCAGCGGAAGGTCGGCAAAGTCGAACAGTGCCACGGTGGCGAGTGTTCTTACCAGGATGTTCACCCACATAGGCAGGATGAAGAGCATCACGATGGTATTGGCATACTTCATCTTGGTCTGCGTGAGGATATACGCTGCCGGATAGCCCAGCAGGATACAGAGCAGGGTGTTGAGAAAGGCGATTCCGATGGAATACACAAAGGTATTGATGGCTTCGGGATGCGCCAGGAATTTCTGGAAATTATAGAGCGTGATGTGACCGTACTCATCGGTGAACGCGAAGAACACGATGAGCAGCAAGGGGAGCACCACGAAAATTGCCGCGAAGATGGCGTATGGAATCGACCAACTCTGTCGCGAAGAGATAAACTTAATGAGTTTCAATTTCTGATCTACAATTTTTTAATTTAAAAAGTAATATTCTCTCGAGAAATGGTGATTGCTACGTGGTCGCCCAGATCCCATACATCCTGTGTATCCACATAGAGTTTCTCGCCCCAGTCGGTGTCGATGGTCAGGTGATAGTGGTCGCCCTTGTAAAGGATGAAGCTGATGTCGCCCGTAAAGGTTCCTTCGCTCTCGTTGTCGAAGAGTTCGATCTTTCCGAAATCTACGTTGACATTGATCACTTCCTTGCCGTCTTCATCGGTATGAATCAGATTCTTCTTATCCTCCGGAATCTCTATCTGGTATTCGCAGCCCAGGAACTCGATGGTGCCGTCGCCATTCACCTTTGCTTTGAAGGTGTTGGTGGTACGCTCCTTTTTCATGATGTGGATGTTGTCGGGAATCACGCTCATGCCGATGGTCTGTCCCACCTCGAAATGCTTGTAGTTCTGAATCAGAAATTCGCAACCCTTGTCGCTTTCGGCAAGCATCTCGTAATGTACGCCCTTGAAGATGGATGAGGTAATCTTGCCGACAAACTGGGCGTGCTCTGTGTCGGTGCTCACCTCGATGTCTTCTGGTCTGATCACTACATCTACCTCCTGGTTGCATCCGAATCCCTTATCCACACAAGGAATCTCCGATCCGGCAACCTTTACCAGACAGTCGTGGATCATCGTTCCGCAGAGGATGTTGCTCTCGCCGATGAAATCTGCCACAAACGAATTGGCTGGTTCGTTGTAGATATCGGTCGGTGTTCCAATCTGCTGGATTTCTCCCTCGCTCATTACCACAATGGTGTCGCTTAGGGTCAGAGCCTCTTCCTGGTCGTGGGTAACATATACGAAGGTGATTCCCAGACGGTCGTGCATTTCCTTCAACTCCAGCTGCATGTCTTTTCTCATCTTGAGGTCGAGTGCAGCCAGCGGTTCATCGAGCAGGAGTACTTCCGGCTCGTTGACGATGGCACGGGCGATGGCGATACGCTGCTGCTGTCCACCCGAAAGCGAGTTCACATCGCGGTATTCGTAATCACTCATGTTCACCATTTTCAGGGCACGCTTCACCTTAGGCATAATCTGATCCTTCGGCGTGTTCTTGAGTTTTAAGCCGAAAGCGATGTTGTCAAATACATTGAGGTGAGGAAACAGGGCGTATTTCTGAAACACCGTGTTCACGTTTCGTTTGTAGGGTGGCAGGTTGGTAATGTCGTTGCCGCTGATGGTTATCACGCCTTCTGTGGCTGTTTCGAATCCTGCCAAGAGTCTCAGAAGAGTAGTTTTTCCGCATCCCGAAGGACCGAGAATGGTCATGAATTCACCCTTTCTCACAAAGAGATTAATGTTGTTGAGGGCTGTTTTCTCGCCGAATCTTTTCGACACATTTTGTATGTCAATGATGTGCTGTGCAGTCTTGTTCATTTTATCGTTTAAATTTGGCTGCAAAGTTACTCATTTTCGACAAGAAAATGCTATAAAAATACAAAAAAATAGCCTCTGCAAGTTACAATCCTGTTGCAGAGGCTAAAAAAGTTTGATATGGAGATACAGAAGTCTAAGCTTCTGCATATTTATTCGTAATATATACAAGATGGGCTGTGTTGTTATGCAGGGAATGTGCCTCGCCCATCTTCTTAAGGAGTATGGTAAGCTGTTCTATGCTTCTGTCGAAGTCATAGGTCTTCCATCTTGTCTTGAAGAAGAAACTCTTTGGAATGGCTAGATAGCTTTCAGCGCTCTTCCAGAAGAGTACAGAGTTTGTATTTGTGTTAATCTGCTGGCAGTCTGCATAGTTAATCACGTAGATATTCTTGTTGCTGCCAATGCATTTTGGGATATAGACGATGCGTCTGTTGGTGATAACCAGTCCCTCTGTTCGGTTGTTCCAAATAGAAGTATCGCGAGCCAGCAGGATAATCTCGTCCTGTCTCAACTTGAAGTTCTCTCTAAACATCTCCTCAACTTTGCCAGGAATGTCTAGGATGAAGCAATCTGCATCATTACTCTGATGAATGATCGAAACATCGCCATAGCGATGAGCGCGTACGCCTTCTTCGAAAAGCTTCGTACAATGAAAATCGTAATCGTATCGTTCCATAAGTTCTTCGTTAAAGATTATAAGTCATTTTATCATATTTCTGATAATTGTATTTGCAATAACATCTGTCTTCTGCTAAGTACCAATCATTTACTCTTTCTTGCCTCTCGTATAATATCTTTTTTTAAATAGCCGAGTGCAACGTCTCTTTGGCTGCAAATTTAAGGAAAAAAACGATAGGTTGCAAATTTTTAAGGGATTATTTTCAAAAAAGAAGGGAAATGAAACAAATTGAACCAGTTTGAACCAGTTTTTAGTGATTTGTTTTTGTTTTATGAGCAAAATGCTGTACCTTTGCCGCCATGATTGTAACAGTAGAATGGATGGAAGAGTGGTTTCGGTGTTTCGACCACGACTACTTCGGGGGCAAACTGCCCGTTCCGGAGTTGGGGCTGACCCGTGCCAAGACCCGTTTGGGACAGCTTGCCTACAAGCGTGCCACCCGATGGGGGCGCACCAAACTCTATGATTTCAAGCTTTCCATGAGTACGTATTACGATATGACCGACCGGCAGGCAAAGAGCGTCCTGCTCCACGAGATGATTCACTACATCATCGGCTTTACCGGTTTGAAGGATACGGCTCCTCACGGCATCGTGTTCAGGGGGATGATGGATAATCTGAATAGGAAATACGGTTGGGATATCCGGGTGATGACTTCCACCAAGGGCTGGAAGGTGAATGAGCGGGTAGAGGAGAGGCAGAAGGCGAAGGGACCGCAAACCTATCTGATGCTTGCCATCGAAATGCAGGATGGCAAGCATTATCTTTCGCGTGTGAATCCCAGCTTTGCCCGCCGCATCGAATCGAAACTGTCTCTGGTTCGCGAGCTCCGTTCTCATCGCTGGTACACCACCCAGGAGCCTTATTTTGAGGATTATCCGCAGGTGAGAAGTCTTCGGGGCAGACGAATCTCGAAATCCGATTTCGAAAAGCTTCGGAATGTGTTGACTCCATTCGAAATGTAAGTCCTGCGATGTATGATTGATAAAATGTATTGTATATAATGAATTTGGAAAAATAGAGATATCGTATGAAAAGAATGATTACCATTGCCTTCATGATGACGGTTGTCGTGATGATGGCGCATGCTCAGGGAGCATTGAAGAGAGTGTATAATGAGACTATCGACCCGATGACTCAGATAGACGAGGGATTGCAGAAGGCGAAGGCTGAGGGCAAGTTCGTGATTTGTCAGGTGGGTGGCAACTGGTGCCCATGGTGCCTGCGCTTTGCCGATTTCGTAGAGAAGGATACGGCGGTGAACAAGGCAGTGAACGATAACTTCGTGTATCTTCACGTGAATTACAATCCTCGCAAGAAGGAAGGCGATGCTTCTGTTGAGAAGGCTGCGCAGCTGATGAAGCGATTGAATTATCCTCAGCGTTTCGGTTTCCCAGTCTTCGTGGTTCTGGACGAGAATGGAAATGTACTCCATATCCAGGATTCCAGCTTCCTGGAGCAGGGCAAGGGCTACGATGAGCAGAAGACCCTCCGCTTCCTGAAGAACTGGACTCCTAAAGCGGTGAAGTAGTTGATAAAGCTTTATATAAGAAAAAAGCGTCCTCCTGATTTTTTTGGGGGGACGCTTTTTTCTTATATGATTTTCTTTCTTACAATCCTCTTGCCTTCAGGAAACCAGAGGCATCTGGTTCCTTCATACCCGTGAAATCGGTGAACATTTCCATCTGATCCTTGGTGTTACCACGGCTCAGAACCTTGTCGCGGAAAGCCTGACCGATGGCTGGATCCAAGGTACCGTGCTTAGCAAAGTAATCTGCCACGTTTACGGCGAGCACCTCTGTCCAGAGATAGCTGTAGTAACCGGCAGCATAACCGCCACCCCATACGTGATTGAAATAGGTGGTAGAGTAGCGAGGAGGAATCTGGGAATTGAGCAGACCTACATTGTTGAGGGCTTCCTTCTCGAACGCACCTGCCATATATGGAGATGGAATCTCATCTGGTGTCAACTCGTGCCAAGCCAGGTCGAGGCAGGTAGCTGCCAGGTTCTCGCCCAGCGAATAGGCTGGCTGGAAGCTGATGCTCTTCAGCATGCGCTCCTTCAGATCTGCTGGCATCGCTGCACCGGTCTCAGTGTGACGGGCGTAGTGATCGAAGATTTCAGGTATGCTGGCAAATGATTCGTTAAACTGTGATGGCATTTCCACGAAGTCGCGGGCTACAGCTGTACCAGAAAGGGTATTGTAACCGCACTTTGACAACATGCCGTGGAGAGCGTGACCGAACTCATGGAACATAGTACAAACCTCATCCCATGTAATCAATGTAGGCTGACCCTCTGGAGCCTTGGCATTGTTGCATACATTATAGATGATAGGCAACTGTCCCCACTTGTCGCTCTGCTTGGCGAAGGCACTCATCCAGGCACCTCCACGCTTGGTAGGGCGACGGAAGTAGTCGCTGTAGAAGAGGGCGATAGGCTTGCCGCTCTTGTCGCTTACCTCGAATACCTTCATGTCTGGATGATAGGTAGGAATATCCTTGCGCTGCTTGAAGTTCAGACCATATACACGATGAGCAGCATAGAATACACCATTTATCTGAACGCTATCCACATTGAAGTAAGGCTTGATTTCATCGTCAGAGATATTGAGTATCTCCTTCTTCATCTTGGCAGAATAGTAGAAGCGGTCGTATGGCTGGAGCTTGAAGTCCTTGCCCTCGCTCTTCTGTGCGTAAGCTTCGATTTCGCGGGTCTCGGCATCTGCCTTAGGAGCGTATTCCTTGATGAGGCTCTGCAGGAAGTTGTTTACGTTCTTGGCTGTCTTTGCCATTGTCTTCTCCAGTGAATAATCAGCATAGGTGCTATAGCCCATCAACTGTCCCTTCTCGGCACGGAGCTTGGCTATCTCGGTTACGATAGGGAAGGTGTTGAACTTAGGATCGGTGCCGTCGGCACGGTGGATGCTTGCCATGTAAACCTTGCGGCGGAGCTCACGGTTCTGGAGATTGGTGAGGATAGCCTGCTGGGTAGTGTTCACGATGACAATGCAGTATGGAGCCTTGTTGCCCAGGCTTTCTGCGTCTTTCTTGCACTGTGCGATGTCGGCGTCGCTGAGTCCGGCAAGTTCTTCCTTGCTGTTCACCCAAACCACGGCGTTGTTGGTAGCTGCAGGAAGAAGATTGCCAAACTGCTCCTGGAGGTCTGAGATGCGTGTGTTGATCTGCTTCATGCGCTCCATTTTCTCTGGAGAGAGCAGGGCACCTGAGCGGACGAAGCCTTTGTAGATGACTTCGGTGAGTCGCTTGTCCTCGCCCTTGAGCTTGCTGTACTCATGGTCGTAAACATATTTAATACGTTCGAAGAGTTTCTGGTTGAATGAAATCTCGTTGTCGAGGTCGGTGAGCAAAGGCATCACCTTCTTCTGAGCCTCTGCGATTCCAGGAGTCTTGTGTGCGCTGGTAAGACCGAAGAATACATTGGAAACACGATCCAGCAACATACCGCTGTTCTCGTAAGCGAGGATGGTGTTCTGGAAGGTTGGCTTCTTCTTGTTGCTGATAATCTTCTGGATATTGGCACGCTGTTCCTTGATACCTGCTTCGAAGGCAGGGAGATAGTCGCTCTCCTGAATCTTGCTGAAATCAGGAGCGCCGAAAGGAAGGCTGCTCTTTACCAGAAGAGGGTTCTGACGGTTGCCGCCTGCATTCTGGGCAAACGATGAGGTTGGCATCTGCAAGAGTGTTGCAGCCAAACCGAGTGTAAGAAATGTCTTGTTGAAATTCATTATTTATTATTTTTAGTATTGATTTCCTGTTGTTTCTTGAAACTACTGTTTTCGAAACTGCTGTTTCTGAAACGTTGGTTTCGAATGCAAAAGTACTAAGAATAATTGAATCTCAGATTGTTTGCTGCTTGATTTAAGCTTTTTTATTTATTGGTGTATCTGTTCTGTTTTCGAAATAGTGGTTTTTAATACGGTTTGGAGAATTTGTTTTCTCTCAATTAATGCCACTATTACCACACTGCGAAATAATAGTTTGATATTTAGATGTTTAAGTGTAGCAATAAGGCTTGTTTCTGTTGCCACCTAATGTCACCTAATGCCACACGGTGGCAAGTAGGCAGATTAATTCCGGCAAGTATCGTAGGTTGTTGTAAGTAATAGGTTAAGTTGTTGTAAGTAATAGGATAAGCGATGGAAAACAATATGAGAAGTTGTCGGAGTATATAATGGTAGTTGTTGGAAGATATAATGTCTGTCTTTGGAACTGTTGCTTTCATAAACCGCACAACAGCTGTTGTGCGCTTGCATATCAGCTGTTGTGCGGATGCACATCAGGTGTTGTGCACTTGTAGCCCAAGTGTTGTGCAGTATCTGATAGGCTGATAAACTGATGGCTTCGATAGGGCGTATGGAGTAAGCGATATTAAACTAGAAGAAATGTAATAAGTGGGAGATAATCCTTTAAATCCTCTCTAAGCTGCTTAAGCGCTTTCTGGATTCGATAGTCAACGGTCTTGGTTGAAACATTCAAGCTCTCTGCAATCTCCTTGTAGCTCTTGTCATTGAAACGATGCATAATGAAGGCTTCACGATAACTCTCAGGCAAACGGTTAATGGCTTCGTGAATACGATTCGTCAGTTCATCAATTTGATAATCCTCAACGGTATCATTGCCTGTATAGTTTTTCCAATAGATGGTTTCAACACGCTGCTTAACTTCATTTTGTGCAATCTTATTCAGACAACGAGCATGAGTGGCACGGAAAAGGTATGAGGATAAAGAGGTATGAATATCAAGATCATCATGGTTATTCCACAACCATAAGAACAAGTCCTGAACAATCTCCTCCAAATCTTCATGCCCAACGTATCTATGTGCATAGGCGCACAATGGCTGATAATACTTTTTGAATAGAGTATCAAAAGCCTCCATGTTACCACTTGTCAATAGAGATAACAATTCTGAGTCACCTAAATTTATTAGATTTTCCATGCCGAATATGATTTTTGGAGGCAAAGTTAGCGTATTTTGGCGGAAATCCAAAAAAAAATGCAAAAAAAATAGTTTTTTGTTTAGGAACACTTGATTTTAAACTGTCATACTAATAAAAACGATAAAATGAATAAACAAGAAACTAACATAGAAAACCTCCTGCCTCGCTATATAGACGGGAAAACCAACCAAGCAGAATCCGCTATGGTAGAAAGCTGGCTGGCAGAGGATGAAAGCCACCGTGAAATATATGAAGCGGAGATGGCTCTGTTTCGTGACACTGAATCTCTCTTTGTCTTGAAAGATATTGATGTGGAACAGGCATTGGAAGCAACGCATGGTAAGATGCGCAAGGCTAAGATAAGGAAGTTGCTGCATTACCTGGAAAGAGTAGCTGCCATCATGGTAGTTCCTCTCTTGATAGTGATTATTGCTCAATTCTTGATGAACAATCATGCCAAAACACCAAGCTTGCTGACCATCCGTACAAATCCAGGTATGACTGCAGTGGCAACATTGCCGGATGGAACAGAAGTTACCTTGAATTCCAACTCAGTATTGACATACCCAGCTGAGTTTGTTGGGAAAGAAAGAAGACTAAGTTTGCAGGGAGAAGCTTATTTCTCTGTTACAAAAGATGCTGAGCATCCTTTTATTGTTTCTACCCCAAATGCTGCAGCTATCAAGGTATATGGTACCAAATTCAATGTAGAGGCCTATCCAGATGCCCCTACTATAACTGCCACCTTGCAGGAAGGAAGTATCGCTATGCTGTACAAGAATAAGATGCAAAAGGATTGTGAACAAAAGATTATTCCTGGGGAGAAAGTCATTTATTCCGATTTCAGCAAGTCTGTGAACGTAGAGAAAGCGGATGTAGAAGTAGCTATGTCGTGGATTTCCGGAAAACTCATATTCAGAAACACCTCCATAGAAGAAGTACTCAATACTCTGTCCAAGAGATATGACGTTGATTTCAAGGTAAAGAACAAAAAGGTATATTCCAATGCCTTCACTGGAACCTTGGAAAGACAGCGTCTGGATCGCATTTTAGAAATCCTGGCATTATCATCCGATATCAGATTCAAGTATATAAAGAATCCGGATATTTCTCAAGAACGTCAACTGATAGAAGTGTATTGATCAATAAACAACTAATAATTCATTTAAAAACAAAGTAATATGAACGAAGAATCTCCATGAAACCGGAAAAGAAAATGCAGAATGATACTGCCATATCATCCTGCATCAGTTTGAGCAATCATCATTTGCACAAAGCAAATGAATGTTTTATTTCTAAACCAATGCAAAATTATGAAATTTCAATTAAACAAAATGACTTTTAGTCACCGTGTAACGTTTTTTATGCTTTTTTGGCTAATGAACGTATTGTGTATGGTTCCAACCATAGCCCAAAAGGTACATGTTGATGGGAAATCATCTACTGTTCACCAAGTGATGACACTTATTGAATCACAAACCGGTTATAAGTTTTTCTATAATAATCAGGTTAATCTAAGCAGAATGGTGTCTATCAAGGCTAAAAATGAGAGTCTCACTTCTGTTTTAAAACGATTGTTTGACGGAACCAACGTTTCCTATAAGATCATCGACAAGACAATAGTCTTAAGTATAAAGGACCAAAAGAATAATAGAACTCCTACTCCTGCTAACGTTGGCTCTACGAAGAAAACAAAAATTACGGGTAAGGTAACAGATATAGAAGGTGAGCCTATTATTGGTGCAACCATACAGGTGGAAGGCGTTAAGGGTGCTGGTGCCATCACGGATTTGGATGGACATTTCAGCCTGGATGCTTCTGAAAATGCCAAGATTATCATATCCTATATAGGTTACACTACTAAAGAAGTAGCTGTAAGAGGGCAAAAGCAAATCCATGTTTCCCTGGTGGAAAACGTCAAGCAGATTAATGATGTCGTGGTGATGGCCTATGGTACTCAGACCAAGCGAGATGTCACGGGATCTATCGGAACCATTGATTTTGACGATTTAAGCGATATTCCGGCAGGACAATTTTCACAGAAAATACAAGGTAAGCTGGCAGGCGTACAGGTTAGTCAGGGGACAGGTATTCCTGGACAGGGAATGAGCATCAAGATTCGCGGAGCAGCCTCTCTTTCTACAGGTGCAACTCCTTTATATGTGGTTGATGGATTTCCTATTGTAGGTGATATCAACAACATCAACCCTAATGAAATCGAATCAATGTCTATTTTGAAAGATGCTTCAGCTACAGCACTTTATGGTTCACGCGCCGCCTTTGGTGTGGTTATGATTACTACCAAGAAAGGAAAAACCGGAAAGGTGAATGTGGATGTCAATGCCTACATGGGTATTCAGAGTGTTCCTCAGAAGGGACGACCTGACATGATGAATGGTGAAGAATGGGCACAGTTCAAGAAAGAATCTTATGAAGATTTAGGTGTGGCTGTACCTGAGGTATATCAGAATCCTGCCCAATATGGTAAGGGTACCGATTGGTATGATGCCATGTTGCGCAATGCCGTCATCCAGGATTACAATGTTGCTATACGCGGGGGATCTGAACGTTTTTCTACATCATTGGTATTAGGATACTTCAATCAAGATGGTGTTGTACTGAACTCAGATTACAATCGTTTTTCCATCCGTTCAAATTCAGAATTCAATATCAACAAAAAGGTGAAACTTACCTTTAGTGTAGCCCCAACCTATAGTTTTGAGAACCGACCATCTACGGATGGTGCATTCTTCAGTGGAAGCGGACTACTGGCTAATGCCGCCCTTACATCTCCTATCTTGAAGTATCAAGATGAAAACGGCAACTATCCTATTTCGGTAACAACACCCGGAATCACCTCTGTGGACACACCTAACTGGGTACGTTCCATTAGGGATATCAAGAATCGCCGCACCATCAAGCGACTTCTCGCCAATACTTCTTTGGAGGTAAAGCCGATTGAAGGTATGTTGCTCAAGACATCTTTGGGTACTGATATCGGTTCTGAATATCATTTCACATTCCAGCCGTCCACTGCAGGTAGAGCTTTTGCTGCGGCACCTAGCGCCATCAATGCCAATCTTTTTGATGCCAACAACAGATATTACTCCTGGTTGTGGGAAAATACAGCCTCTTACACCAAGACATTCGGAAATCATAAGCTGGATATTTTAGGAGGTTTCACTGTCCAGAGATTCAGAAGCGATTATAGTGCAATAAGTGGAAGCAATTTCGCAGACGACAGAGTTCAGACCATCAATGCAGCCTTGGTCAAGAACAATCCAACTCAAGATATTCAGGAGTGGAGCATGGTTTCTTTCCTGGGACGCATCAACTATAATTATAAGGAAAAATATCTCTTGAGTGCCAGTATCCGTCGTGATGGCTCATCCCGATTCGGCAAAGAGAATCGTTGGGGTAATTTCCCGGCTATATCTGCAGGTTGGCTGGTCAACGAAGAGAAATTCATGAAGTCATTGGATTGGTTATCCATGTTCAAGATCCGTGCCAGCTATGGAGTAACCGGTAACAATAATATCGGCAACTATACTCAGTATAATGTAATCTCCAATTCAAATGCGGTCTTTGGCTCTAACGTTGCCAGTGGCATTCGTGTAACTAACTTGGGAAATGTGGAATTAGGATGGGAAAAGACTACTGAGGCTGACTTTGGAGTGGATCTCTCTGTTTGGAATAATCGTATCACTTTCACTTACGACTATTACAATAAGACA
The DNA here is from genome assembly GCF_003436715.1 of Prevotella sp. TF12-30. Lineage (NCBI taxonomy): Bacteria > Pseudomonadati > Bacteroidota > Bacteroidia > Bacteroidales > Prevotellaceae > Prevotella > Prevotella sp. TF12-30. The sequence continues at coordinate 41,908 of NZ_QSQJ01000036.1, forward strand.
ACAAGAGATTTGCTTTATTCCCTCTCTGTACCAAGAGAATCCGGTTTTTCCAACTTCATGGGCAATGTCGGAAAGCTGAGATTCTGGGGACATGAGTTTAGTATCAACACCCATAATCTGACGGGTGAATTCAGATGGGATATTAATTTCAACATCTCCTTCAGCGACAACAAGGTATTGGCCTTGTCTGGACTATCAGACCAATTGGTTGCTTATACAGGTTTCGTTTCCACCATAACAAAAGTGGGAGGACGTATCGGTCAGTTCTATGGTATGATACAGGATGGAGTTTATAAGAATCAGGCAGATTATGACAACTCACCGAAAGCTGTGGATTCAGAGGTGGGTACCATCAAGTTCCGTGATGTAAATGGTGACAAGAAGATTACCTACGATGAAGTAGGTGGTGATAAGACGGAAATAGGAAATCCATTGCCAAAGTTTACCTACGGATTGGCCAATACATTCTATTATAAGAATTTTGATTTGGCAATTCTGGCGACTGGTTCCTATGGCAACAAAATTGCTACTCCAATGGAACAGGGTATGACCAACCTGGACGGTTTGTTCAACGTCTTGAAGGAAGTGAAGGACAGATGGCGTTCACCGGAAAATCCTGGTGCCGGAAAATATGGTAAGACAACAGGTGGTACAGGTAGAGAACGTGACCAGTTCCACTCCAGATATGTAAAGGATGGCAGTTATTTCATGATAAAGAACATTACATTGGGATACACTTTGCCAAAGAATTCCATTAAGTTTGTCAACTCGCTGAGAGTATATGCAAGCATCCAGCAGCCTTTTGTATTTAGCAAGTACAAGTATGGCAATCCAGAGGTGGGAACCAACTTTGATGGAAGTACCCCGAGTTCTTTGCTTCAGGGCATAGATTATTCAACATATCCAGTGCCTAGAACATTCACTCTCGGTTTGAACTTATCATTGTAACATTTAAACGACACAGTTATGAAATACTTTAAGATATTAATATTTGGCTTATTGTTTGCTTCTTGTGATAATTTCTTGGATATTCCATCCAAGACAACATTAAGTACAGATGTATATTACCAATCAAAGGAAGACTTTGAACAGGGACTGAATGGTGTTTATTCCATCCTTCGCAGCTTGTATAGCGGCAGTGACGGAGCTTGGGCGATGGGTGAACTCCGCTCTGACAACACCACTTATGCATTCAATCCCAATGACAGAGGTACAATCTCTGCTGAGTTTGTGAAGAATTTCCAGGATGATGCCAATAACTCTGTTTCCTATCATAAGTATGCAGATGATTACAGTATTATCTCCAATGCCAATTATCTGTTGGAAAATATCGATAATGTAAGTTTTGACCAGCAGGCTAAAAATAACATCAAGGGACAGGCTCTGTTCCTTAGGGCATTTGCATATTTTGATCTGGTACAGTATTTTGGAAAGGTTCCTCTTCACCAATAGTTCGTTAAAATTTGAGATAATGGCTAAGCAGCTTT
>NZ_QSQJ01000037.1:0-43064 GCF_003436715.1 Prevotella sp. TF12-30
TTGTTTGCTTCCCTAATTAAGTTTTCGGACGGCCTCCCCCAGATTCCACTTGATTCCTCCATTCTGACCTGCTACATAGTTGCAGAGCGGGATGCCGGGATGGCTGAGGTTGGAAAGATAAAGTGGCTGATCCTCAACAAACTGCGGACAGGTGAAGGTATCCCCCTTTGCCAGCTTGCTGTTGATGCTATCCACAACCTCGAAGGTATCATTGCCCTTGTACATGATGGTAAGCACTCTGCCCGGGCACCAGGTCAATCTCACCTGTCCCCCCTTCTGCAGGGCATCCGCTATAAGCTTACTCTTCACGAAGAAGCGGCTGGAAGACAAGCCCTCCTGCCCACCTACAAAGGAAGCCCAATCAGGATAGCCCACCATGCGGGAAAGCAAATTGAGATTATACTTGCTCGGATTGCATGGCGAAGCCACATAGCCCCACATACGCTTCAGGGTACTCACCGAGATGGTCTCGTTGGTATAGCCCTCTATCTGGCGGGAGAGAAATTCAAAGTCTTTAGGTGTCTTGACGGATCTTCCCACCAAGGTTTCCACTTCCTGCTTCAAGCGCTCGAAATCTTCTGGATTATAATTATCTATCATTTTCTATTCCTTTCTTTTTTGCAGCAAAGATACACATTTTTTCCCACTCCCAATCATTCTTTTTTCATTTTCTTCATCAGTCTTTGAAAATGAACCAATTTGAACCAATGCTATCTCAAAAGTTTTTCGTAATTTTGCAGCACAAATAGAAAAACTAGGATATGACAATCCATCTATCAAACATAACCAAATAGGAAACAACTCCTATTCCGGGACAGAATCTTCGCTAAGAACGGTACATAGATAGGCTCTCCTCCCAATATTTTAAGGTAGGAGAGCCTTTTTCCTTAAAAAAGTTGGGCGATTAAGAAAAAAATCGTATCTTTGCCCCATATCTATCAATACGGAAAGTAGAAATCTTAAAATTACAGATTATGAATAGAATTTATCCTACTCTCAGTTTCATATTGCTGCTCGGTTTGCATGCAACACCAAGCTTTTCGCAGAACGATGACTTTGTGAAACAGTTCCAGCAGTCAAGACAGGCGATGCTGGATGATTACAACAAGTTCCGCAACACCATACTTACCGACTACGATAAGTATATGCAAGGCGTATGGAAAGAATACAAGAAGTTTAAGGGAGATGTGCGCTCGCAGGTGCCTAAGCCTAAGACGCCACCAACATATACAGCTCCGAAACAACCGGAGAAACCGGTTACCGTGAAGCCTAAGATGCCGGTAAGCCCGATCCTGATTCCGGAAGGCGGATTCGGAGATCTCGTAAACAGACCCGACCTCTCGAAGGTACCAGCCCTGCCAGACGATCCGCTGGCTAAGGTTCCTGCCGTTCCGGTAACTCCGGAGACTCCGAAGAAGCCAGATCCAAAGGCTCCTACCGTCCGTCCAAAAATAGAACCGGTGAAGAAGCCGAAACTGCCAGAGGTAAAGCCTGATATTCCAGACATCGAATACACCGGTTCGGGTATCGAACTGCCGCTGATGCCTGCCGTAGCAGCCGTGCCAGTCATGCCTGCCCTGCCAAACGTGCCTCACGTCAACATTCCGGCAAGCAAGCAGACCATTGACGTCAACTTCTATGGTGCAAACCTGCAGATGCAAAAGGCAACCCGACTCGCTTCCATGAGCATCAGCTCTACCGATGATGTGGTGAACTACTGGAAGAATCTCAAGCAATCAGACCTCAAGGAAGTAACCCAGGCTTTCGCCACCGAATCACGCAAGATGGGACTCAGCGACTGGGGTTCTGCCATGCTCGTAGAGAAATACATCGATACCGCCATGCCAAACGCCAGCCAGAATGAGAAGATCATCGCTTCGCAGTATGTGCTTGCCAACTGCGGCTACAACGTACGCCTTGCCCTGTGCGGCAACCACGTTGTGATGCTCATCCCTTACGTGGAGCACGTATTCGAGAAGTCGTACCTCAATATCGACGGCAAGCGCTACTACATCTATCCGAACGTAGAGGATGAAGGATCCTTCCGTTCCTGCGAACTGCCTAAGGGCGCAGAGCTGGGTAAGGACATGGGACTGAGATTCACCGGCAAGACCGTGATTGGCGATGAAGCCAAGCCATTCAGATACGAAGCTGCGGGCATCACCCTGCAGGGCGAAGTACCAACCGGCGTCATGCCGCTGCTCGATGAATACCCTATCATAGATATTCCTACCGTAGCCGCATCTGTAGTAGATAAGAGTCTGCGCGACGATGTGGTGAAGCAGATCAGAGCACAGGTACAGGATCTCGGCGAACAGGAAGCAGCCAACCGCATCCTGCGATTCATACAGATGGGATTCCCATACGCTACCGATGATGAGCAGTTCCATCGCGAGAAGTATTTCTACTTCGAGGAAAGTCTCTACTATCCTAAGAACGACTGCGAAGACCGCGCCATCTTCTATGCCTATCTGGTACACGAGATCCTCGGACTCGATGTACATCTCATCCAGTTCACAGGACACGAATGTACAGCCGTAGCCTTCCATGAGCCGGTAGAGAACGGAACCTCATACGAGTACAAGGGCAAGAAGTTCTACATCTGCGACCCAACCTACATCGGAGCCAAGATCGGTAAGTGCATGCCTAGCTATGCCAAGGAATCACCACAGATAGAAGTATGGTATTGATACATATATAATAATGCAAATAGCCGCATCCCATGTGAGATGCGGCTATTTGCATTATTATTCGTAATCTATCATATTCTATTCATATTCAATGATATTCTCAAACTGATTCCATGCAGAATTGCGATAAGCATCGAAGCTGCCTTTTGGAACATACAGGATGACACGCTTGAAATCAGATTCACTGAAGACATCCTGAATCCTGGTCTTCCAGATGGCATTGCCGATGACTGGCGGCAAGGCGCTTCGGAAACAGATGCTGTGCAGATTCGGACTGTTCTCCACCATCTGCTTCATCACATGGAACTTGGTATCCGGAAACACCAGTTTCCTCAGATCGGGCTGATCGGCAAACGCCTTCTTTTCGATTTCATCTATCTTATAGGTCATTCCCTGGAAGTTGACCGTTTTAGGTACCTCGATACAGGAATCCTTGGAATTGGCAGCCCTGACCGATACGACTCCACCACCCCACGACTTATAAGCCAGGTTTCCTATCTTAAACTCTGCCACCACATCGTATCCACGAGGAGGCTCGTTCACCTTATTATATATAACCACACCCGTAGTACATGCCGCCAATATTCCCGAAGAAATCCAGAAGGCAAGCAGGTTGCGATGCAGAGAATGAATATGCTGGCGCATGGCGGTCATGTTGGGATATCGCTCCTCCAACGGACGGAGGCAACGCCTCAATCCCAGGCGATAAGAGAAATTCAGCCTCATCTTATCCAGGATAACGCCCACGCTGTAGATATCATTGCGCACATCGGTAGGTCCGCCCTTCTGCTGTTCTGGAGAAACATATCCATCTGTTCCCGCCGGTTCCTTCAGTACGGCATAGCTGTCAGCATCAGCCAATCCGAAATCTATCAGCTTCAGCACGCGTCCATTGCGGGTAACCATTATGTTGGAAGGTTTCAGGTCACGATGCACCACCTGCATGTCGTGTACAAACTCAAGTACCACGAGCAGCTGGTTGGCGATATGCACCCTTTCCATCTTGGAATGATGTTGCAGGAGCCACTCTTCCAGAGTCACTCCATCTATCCATTCCATCACAAGACATTTGCCATATCCGTCCACTTCTTCGATACCCGTCACCTCGACAACTCCGGGATGCTGGACATGCTTCATGATATCGAATTCCTTCTGAAGCAAGCTCTGATACACCTCGCTATTGCGCACAGCGGGAGCGAGCGCCTTCAAGATCCACCACCTGCCATCACGCTTGGCACGGATAAGGATATTAAAGCCACTAGCCGAGATTTCTGTCATGTTGCTGAACTGCGCAGAAGTCGTTTCTGAGGGAGGGAAATAAAAACCCGATACTTGCTCCATGCATGCAAAGATACAACATTTTATAGAAACCCACACTATTTTTTCAAATTTTATCTCCTTTTTGAACAGAATCATGGTGATAAATCATCAAAAAGTCGTATCTTTGCAGCCGAAATTGCAATTTTATATATAATTAATGAAGATTCTAGTAACGGGTGCGTCGGGTTTTATCGGCAGTTACATCGTAGAAGAAGCCTTGCGACAAGGCATGGAAACCTGGGCGGCAGTACGCCCTACCAGTTCCAGAAAATACCTGCAAGACGAGCGCATCCATTTCATCAACCTCAATCTTTCTTCAGAGGAAGAGTTGGAGAAGGAACTCGCTCCGCACGAGTTCGACTATATAGTGCATGCAGCTGGCGCTACCAAGTGTTTGCATGCAGAGGATTTCTATAAGGTTAACACCGAGGGCACCAAGCACCTGGTGAATGCCATCCTGCATCTGGGGATGCCCATCAAGCGATTTGTCTTCGTCAGCTCGCTCAGCATCTTCGGAGCCATCCGCGAGGAGCAGCCTTATCAGGAAATCTGCGAGAACGATGTGCCTAAGCCTAATACGGCATACGGCAAGAGCAAGCTTGCCGCAGAGCGCTATCTCGACAGCATCGGCAACAATTTCCCTTATATCATCCTGCGTCCTACCGGCGTATATGGTCCAAGAGAAAAAGACTATTTCCTCATGGCGCAGAGCATCAGGCAGCACGTGGATTTTGCTGTAGGATTCAAACGTCAGGACATCACCTTCGTGTATGTTCAGGATGTGGTGCAGGCTGTTTTCCTTGCCCTAGACCATGGTATGAACGGCAGGAAATACTTCCTCAGCGATGGCGAAGTTTACCAGTCGGAAGCTTTCAGCGACCTGATTCATAAGGAATTGGGCAATCCATGGATGTTGCGCATCAAGGCTCCTATCTGGGTGCTCCGCATCGTAACCTTCTTTGGCGAGTATCTCGGCAGAATGACCGGTAGGATGTCGGCACTGAACAATGACAAGTATAACATCCTGAAACAGCGCAACTGGCGTTGTGACATCGAGCCAGCCATGGACGAGCTGGGCTATCATCCCCACTACCCTCTGTCAAGAGGTGTAAAGCTTGCCATCAAGTGGTACAAGGATAACGGATGGCTGTAAAAGCATATCATAAAGTTCAATGTTCAAATCTCAAAGTTCAAAGTAACACCGTGATAAAAGATTATTTTAAGATAGAAAAGAACCCCAAGAAGGGACTCCTGCCACTGGAATGGGTGATGCTGGGCTATATGGCGATAACAGTCTTCACCATGCTCTTTACCTTTACCAAGGTGGTGAATCCGGAGTCGATGCTTTGGGGCAGATTGAGAATTCTGGTCATGACCCTTGCCCTTTGGGGCGTATATCGCATGATTCCATGCAGGATAACGAAGATGGTGCGCATCATGGCGCAGATTGCCCTGCTTGCCTGGTGGTATCCAGACACTTACGAGATCAACCGAATGTTTCCCAACCTCGATCATCTCTTTGCGGGATGGGAACAGGATCTCTTCGGATGCCAGCCTGCCCTGCTCTTTGCCAAGGCAATGCCGTGGGCGGTGGTGAGCGAACTGATGTCGATGGGATACTTCATGTATTATCCGATGATAGCAGCGGTAGTACTCTACTATTTCTTCTGCAGATACTACGAGGCAGAAAGAGTTAGCTTTGTATTGCTTGCCAGCTTCTTCATCTACTATCTCATCTACATCTACGTGCCGGTGGTAGGACCAACGTTCTACTTCGACGCCGTGGGAGTGCAGGATATTGCCAAGGGCATCTTCCCGGCAATGGGCGATTACTTCAGTACCCATACCAACTGTCTGCCAACCCCAGGCTATACCGACGGAATCTTCTACCAGCTCGTAGAGGATGCCAAGGAAGCAGGAGAGCGACCTACCGCCGCCTTCCCGAGTTCGCACGTGGGCGTAAGTACCATCTGTATGCTCCTTGCCTGGCACAGCAGAAACCGCAAGCTGCTCTTCACCATGCTGCCATTCTACATCTTCCTGTGTATGGCTACCGTGTATATCCAGGCGCATTATCTCATCGATGCCATCGCCGGATGGATCTCTGCCATAGTCATCTACTTCATGCTGATGGCAGTTTCAAAGAACATGAAATGATGGCGGTATGGAAGATACAGGAAAGAAATCATTTTAATACATCAAACATAAATTAGAATTCATCTAGAACAATGAAGAAACTATTTATTGAAACTTATGGCTGCCAGATGAACGTGGCAGACAGTGAGGTAGTTGCCTCTGTAATGCAGATGGCAGGCTACGAGATTTGTGAGAAAGAAGAAGAGGCTGATGCCATCTTCCTGAACACCTGCAGTATCCGCGAGAATGCGGAAAACAAGATTTACCATCGCCTCGACACCCTCCATGCTGAGCAGAAGAAGGGAAGAAAGGTGATTCTCGGCGTATTGGGCTGTATGGCAGAGCGAGTAAAGGATGACCTCATCCAGAACCACTATGCCAACCTGGTCTGTGGACCCGACAGCTATCTCAACCTGCCGGATATGATTGCGCAGTGCGAGTTGGGTACCAATGCCATCAACATTGAACTTTCAAAGACCGAGACCTACCGTGACATCGTGCCTCAGCGCATCGGTGGCAACAGAGTGAGCGGTTTCGTAAGCATCATGCGTGGTTGCAACAACTTCTGCCACTACTGCATCGTGCCTTATACCCGTGGACGTGAACGCAGCCGCGATGCCGAGAGCATCCTGCGTGAGGTTCGCGATTTGCAGCAGCGTGGCTTCAAGGAAGTTACCCTGTTGGGACAGAACGTGAACAGCTACGGTCTCTCTCCATCGGGCAAGCGCGAGGAAGGCAGTCTTTCCTTCGCCGAGCTCCTTCACATGGTAGCCCAGGCAGTGCCAGACATGCGTGTACGCTTCACCACCTCTAACCCAGAGGATATGACCGAGGACATTCTCCAGGCCATCGCCGATGAGCCAAACCTCTGCAAGCACATCCACTTCCCAGCCCAGAACGGAAGCAACAAGATACTGAAGCTGATGAACCGCAAATACACCCGTGAGGAGTATCTGCAGCACATCGCCGACATCAAGCGCATCATCCCAGGCTGCGGCATCACCACCGACATCTTCGTGGGTTATCACGACGAAACCGAGGAAGACCATCAGGAAACCCTCTCGCTGGTGAAGGAAGTAGGCTTCGACAGCGCCTTCATGTTCAAATATTCAGAGCGCCCAGGCACCTACGCCGCCAAGCATCTGCCAGACAACGTTTCTGAGGAAACCAAGATAGCCCGCCTCAACGAGCTGATCAAGCTGCAGACCGAGGTGAGTGCTGAGCAGAACAAGAAGGATGAGGGCAAGGAATTCACCATCCTCATCGAGAACTTCAGCAAGCGCAGCCGTGAGCAGATGATGGGTCGCACCGAGCAGAACAAGGCAGTGGTCATCGACAAGGGTAACCACCACATCGGAGAGTTCGTAAAGGTCCGCATCACCGGTTCTACCTCTGCTACCCTCTTCGGAGAGGAAGTAAAGGAGTAAGGATGCTCCCTCTAAAAGAGTAAGAATGCTTCTTCTGAAAAAGATGTGAAAATTACCCAATCACTCCCTAAAGAAGAAAAAACGGAGCCAAAACGACTCTTCTATAAGAAAAAACTGAATAAAAGTCAAGAAAGACCGCCAAAAGTTTGGCGGTCTTCCTTAAAAACACTATATTTGCACCTATGAAGGAATTTTTGCAAATCTTACGACGATTCGTCCCTCCCTACAAGAAGTATCTGGGGCTCTCTGTTCTGTTCAATATCCTGTCTGCGGTATTGAACATCTTTTCGTTTGCAGCCTTGATACCAATCCTGCAGATTCTCTTCCAGGTAGATGGCGGAATCCGTGCCAACGACTATATGGAATGGGACGGAACGCTGGGCAGCATCAAGGAAGTGGCAACCAACAACCTGTATTATTATATCCAGGAGTTCATCGTGGCGCACAGTGCATCACTGGCTCTGCTGGTTATCGGCTTGTTCCTTGCCTTCATGACATTCCTCAAGACGGGAGCTTATTTTCTGTCTTCAGCCACCATCATCCCTATCCGTACGGGTATTGTTCGCGATATCCGCAACCAGCTCTACCAGAAGATTACCTCGCTTTCGCTGGGCTTCTTCAGCGAAGAGCGCAAGGGCGATATCATCGCCCGAATGAGCGGTGATGTGCAGGAAGTGGAGAACAGCATCATGTCGTCGCTCGATATGCTCTTCAAGAATCCTATTCTCATTCTCTTCTATTTCATCACACTCATCTGCATCAGCTGGCAGCTCACCCTCTTCACCATCCTCTTTGTGCCACCATTCGGCTGGTTCATGGGAGTAGTGGGCAAGAAACTGAAGGCACACAGTATCGAGGCACAGGCACTTTGGAGCGATACGATGAGTATGGTAGAAGAAACCTTGAGCGGCTTGCGCATCATCAAGGCGTTCTGCGCCGAAGATAAGATGAACAAGCGTTTCGACCAGGTTAACAGCAGCTACCGCGATAACATCATGCGTGTTAATATCCGTCAGCAGATGGCGCACCCGATGAGTGAGTTCCTGGGAACCATCCTCATCGTGGTAGTATTGTGGTTTGGCGGTATCCTGGTTCTGGATTACGGCAGAATCGATGGTCCTACCATCATCTTCTACCTCGTGATGCTCTACAGCATCATCAACCCACTGAAGGAATTCTCCAAGGCGAGTTACAATATCCCAAAGGGATTGGCAAGTATGGAGCGTATCGACAAGATTCTGAAAGCCGAGATCGAAATCAAGGACAAGGAGGACCCTGAGCATATCAGCAGCTTCGAGCATCAGATAGAGTTCCGCCACGTATCTTTCGCCTATACCGATCATCAGAACGATGAGCTGGTTTATGTATTGAAGGATATCAATCTGGTGATTCCTAAGGGAAAGACCATCGCACTGGTGGGACAGAGCGGTAGCGGAAAGAGTACGATGCTCGACCTAATTCCTCGCTACTACGATGTACAGGAGGGCGAGGTGCTCATCGACGGCATCAATGTGAAAGACCTTGCCGTACACGATCTCCGCCAGCTGATAGGTAATGTAAACCAGGAGGCAATCCTCTTCAATGCCAGCTTCAAGGACAACATCCGCTTCGGCAAGACAGATGCTACCGATGAAGATATCGCCAATGCGGCAAAGATAGCCAATGCCTACGAGTTCATTACCAAGTCGGAACATGGTTTCGATACCGGAATCGGTGATCGTGGCGGCAGACTCTCCGGCGGTCAGCGCCAGCGTGTGAGCATCGCCCGTGCCATCCTCAAGAATCCTCCTATCCTTATCCTCGACGAGGCTACCTCTGCTCTCGATACTGAGAGCGAGCGCCTGGTACAGGATGCCCTGGAGAGATTGATGAAGACCCGTACCACCGTGGCAGTGGCCCACCGACTGAGTACCATCAAGCATGCCGATGAAATCTGCGTACTGCACGAGGGCAGGATTGTGGAGCGTGGTACCCACGATGAACTGATTAGAAAAGACGGATATTACAAGAAGTTGCACGACATGCAGCAGGTGTAATTGAGTAAAGAGTTAATAGTTAAGAATTTATAGTTTTACAGATGGTTAAGATTGTTTATGCATTCTTTTATGCGATATCGCTGCTGCCATTCAGGCTGCTCTATTGCATTGCCGATTTTGAGTACTTCATGATGTATCGCGTCATCAAGTACCGCAGGGGTATTGTGCGTAAGAATCTCACCACCTCTTTTCCTGAGAAATCAGAAGAAGAGATTATCGACATCGAGAAGAAGTTCTATCACTGGTTCAGCGATTACTTCTTCGAGGCTGTCAAACTGCTCAGCATCAGAGACAAGGAGTTGCACCAGCGATTCCAGGTCATCAACAGCGAGGAAGTGGAGCAATGTTTCCTGGAAGGTCAGAACGTAGCAGCTATCCTGGGCCATTACTGCAACTGGGAGTGGCTCTCATGCGTGGGTATCGAACTGCCTAAGTCACGCAAGATAGGCCTCATCTATCACCCTCTGCGTAACCATGCCTTCGACGAGCTCTTCAAGCGCATCCGTTCTCACGAGGAGAATGGCGTGGTGGTGCCCAAGAAAGAAATTCTCCGCTATCTGGTGGATTACAAGCGCAAGGGCATCATGAACATCTTCGGCTACATCAGCGACCAGGGTCCCAAGTGGGAGAACATCCACCTGTGGCTTCCTTTCCTCAACCATCCCGAAACCCCAGTGTTTACTGGCGGCGAAAGAATCATGAAAAAGATGAACGATGCCGTGTTCTATGTAGAGATGTCGCGCCCTAAGCGAGGCTACTACACGGCAACCTACAAGCTCATCACCCGTGAGCCAAACACCCTGCCGGAGCACGAGATTACCCGTCGTTTCTTCCAGATGCTGGAAAAAACCATCCGCAAGAATCCACCTTATTATTTATGGACGCATAACAGATGGAAGCGAACCAGGGAGGAGTTTGACAAGCGATATGAAGTGGTGAAGGGGAAAGTTGTGCCAAGAGAATAGAGTTGTTCCAAAAGACTAGAGTTTATCTTAATAATAGAAAGGGTTACAAGATGATAGAAGCCAAAAGAGTACCTTATGGAGTCTCTGATTTCCTGAGAGTTATCAGAGAAAATCAGTATTACGTAGATAAGACTATGTATATTCCGTTGTTGGAGGCTCAACCCGACAACCTGATATTCATTCGCCCTCGCCGCTTCGGCAAGAGCCTGTTCCTCAGTATGCTTGAAGCTTACTATGACTGCAAGCTAAAAGACCAGTTCCAGGAAATCTTCGGAGGTCTCTGGATTGGCAGTCAGCCTACCCCACAACAGGGTAAGTATCAGGTACTGACGCTCGATTTCTCACAGGTAGGAGGAAACATCGACAACCTGGAAGAGCGCTTCAACTCATATTGCAATATCTGCTTTGACGCTTTCATCAACAGATATGCACAATTCTACGATGAAACAACCAGAAAGGCTGTTCTTGCAGAGGATGTAGCATCCAACAAGCTTGCTACTATCCAAAAATACGCAAAAGAACAGAATTATCAGCTGTATCTCATCATTGATGAATACGACAACTTCACCAATACCGTGCTCAACGAGCAGGGCGAAGAAGTGTATCATGCGATGACACATGCCAGCGGTTTCTACCGCGACTACTTCAAGAAGTTCAAGGGCTCATTCGCCAAGATTTTCATGATGGGTGTAAGCCCTGTAACACTAGACGATGTTACCAGCGGCTTCAACATCGGCTGGCATATATCAACCAAGCCTGAGTTTGACAAGATGCTGGGCTTCAGCACAGAAGATGTGCGAGCCATGTTTACCCGTTATCGTGATGCGGGACAGATACCGGCAGATAGCAATATCGAGGCAATGATAGAAGAAATAAAGCCGTGGTATGACAATTATTGCTTCTCAGCGGCATGCTTAAACAGCAAGGTTAGGGTTTTCAATTGTGATATGGTGTTATATTATCTCCGTAACTACATGGACGATGGTAAAGCCCCAAAACAGATGATAGACCCCAACACGAAGACCGACTACAACAAGATGAAGCGACTGCTCCAGCTCGACAAGCTAGACGGCAACCGCAAGGGCATCATCCGCAGGATTACGGAGGAAGGCAGCATCGTATCGAATCTATACGAAACCTTCCCTGCCAGTGAAATCGTGAAGCCGGAATACTTCCCAAGCCTGCTGTTCTATTACGGCATGCTTACCATCAAGGATACTTTCGGCGACCAGTTGCTCTTGGGAATCCCGAACAACAATGTCCGCCGTCAATATTATGGCTATCTGCAGGAGCAATATCAGGAAATCAACCATATCAACCTGAATGAGTTTGGTTATATGCTCACCTGCATGGCGTTTTATGGAAAATGGGAAGATGTCTTGGGCTTTATGTCGAAGGCTTACGCCGAAGTGGCATCAGTAAGAGATGGTATCGAAGCCGAGCGCAACCTGCAAGGTTTCTTTATGGCATATCTCTACCTGAGCAGCTATTACATTACGGCTCCCGAGCTTGAGTTGAATCACGGCTATTGCGATTTCTTCCTCTTACCCGACCTAACCCACTATCCTACCAAGCATAGCTACATCATCGAACTGAAGATGTTGCCAGCCAAGGATTTCGAGGCAAAAGCCGAGGCACAATGGCAGGAAGCAGTAGAACAGATCAATCGGTATGCCGAAGCACCAAGAATAGAAGTCTTGCGCCAAGGCACGACATTGCATAAAATCATCATCCAGTTTGCCGGATGGGAAATGAAACGAATGGAAGAAGTATAAACTTGCACATCTAATCAATAGGCTATATGAAGGAAAGAAGATTATGTTATATCAGCCGCACTTATTACAATCAGACAAGTGCTGGCAACAAGGCAAAGACAGATTACGAAAAGGTGCTGCACTCGATGGGGGCAGCAAGCATCGGCTTGCCTTGCAAAATCGACAACAATAAATTCCTGGCCTTCTTCTATAACCTGGCGAGTACCCTCATCGCCTGCTCTCGCATACAGAAAGGAGATGTCATCGTACTGCAATATCCTGTAAAGAAATATTTTTCCTTCATCTGCAAGATGGCACACCTCAAAGGAGCCAAGACCATTTCCCTGATTCATGATTTGGGCAGTTTCCGACGAAAGAAACTAACCGTAGCCCAGGAATTGAAACGCCTGAGCCACACCGACTATATCATCGCCACCAACCAGGCGATGAAACTGTGGCTTGAGCAACAAGGCTTGGAAAAGCCTATCGGAGCCCTGGGATTCCATGATTATCTGTCGCCATCCGTTGCAGCAGACAAGAAGCACCAGCCCAACAAGGTATGGAATATCGTATATGCTGGCTCACTCAACCTGCGCAAAAACGCCTTTATCCTGAAGATGCAGGAACTGGATTACCAGTTTAAGTTTCATCTTTATGGAAACATGGAAGATTATGATGCCGTGGCAAAAGACAAGAACATCGTATGGCACGGCTTTATGAATGCCGACGATTTCATCAAGCAAGTGCATGGAAACTTCGGTTTGGTATGGGATGGAGATTCCCTGGAAGAATGCCATGGCGACTTCGGAAGCTATCTGAAATACAACACCCCGCACAAGGCATCCTTCTACCTGCGTGCCGGATTACCTATCATCGTATGGAAAGAATCTGCCATTGCTCCGCTTGTAGAAGAGAGGGGAGTGGGATTTGCCATCAACTCCCTGAAAGAACTTCCAGGGCGCCTAGCCGGCATTTCGGAAGAAGAATATGCCGGTATGCTTGCCCAAACAAAGCAGATGGCGATAGCTATTAACAATGGCGAGAATCTGAAAAACGCTATTCAGGAATGTTCGCTTTAGAAATCCTCAACAGTAAGTTTTTAACATAAAAAGTCGATGAACAATGAAGAATATATTAATAGACTTTACACGATTAGCGGAAAAGTGCGGCTTTGGTGAAATCGCAGACAACTACAGCCAGCAGCTCATCAGCATTTCCGACATACAGGATATGCACTTCATCTTCCTGGTAAAGGAGAAGCATAAAGGATTTGCCGGAAACAACGTGGATTATGTATCAGTGGAACATCTGGCACATGATTTAAGGAAGCTCAACAAGAAAATTGATTTGTGGCATTCCACAGACCAATTGTTCATCAAGCGCAAACACAAAAAGGGGATGAAGAACATCCTGACTATCCATGACCTCAACTTCCTGCACGAGAAGAAAGGTATCCATCGCCTGAAAACCCTCTGGAAGATGAAATGGCATATCAGACGTTCTGACTATATCACCGTCATCTCTGAATATGTAAAAGATGACCTGCTGAACCATATCGATATAGGCAACAAACCATTGGATGTGATTTATAATGGCATCAAAGATACGGATCTGGAGCTGCAGAAGAAGCCGGAATACATCAAAGACGACAAGAAGTTCTTCTTTACCATCGGTCAGACCAGAGCCAAGAAGAATTTCAAGACTCTGATTCCGATGATGAAGTTCCTTCCGGAATATAAACTCTATATCTGCGGAAAGCCTTATAGCAAGCACTATTACGAACTGCAGAGAATCAAGGAAGAATGGGGTACGGAGAATGTAATCTTTACAGGAGAAATCAGCAATGCCGAGAAAAACTGGATGTATGCCCACTGTGAAGCCTTCCTCTTCCCTAGCCTTTTAGAGGGATTCGGACTCCCGGTACTGGAAGCCATGAGATTCAACGCCAAGGTCTTCTCTTCCAGATTCACCAGTCTGCCAGAGGTATGTAAGAACCATGCCACCTATTTCGACTCCTATGTTCCGGAAGAGATGGCGGCTACCGTAAAGGCTGGTATCGCCCAATGGAGCAAAGACTCGGAAGAGGCAAAAGCTGCCAGGGAATATTCGCTAGGCTATACTTACAGCAAATATACCCAAACCTACATCAACCTGTATAAGAAGATGTTAGGCATATAAGATATATGATATGACATATAAGATATGGCATGTACTGAGATATGCCCTTCTCACTTTTTGAAAAGGGCATATCTTACTACATGCCATAAATGCTTGATCTTAATCTCGATGAATCGTCCCAGTTTTCTCTTTCGCCAACTACCCGCAACGCGATGCACTCCTATCGTCTCGCTATCCACCGGATAATGATTGTTGGGAGCAACAAGATGCGTAGGATAAACCGTCAAGCCAGGCATCACCTGCTTTTCGTCCTTCATCTGCCATCCGAAAGACTTCGCCACAGCCGACATCGTATAAGGTGAAATCGTATCATTGAAAGAGCCATCCGGATTCTTGAAATGGCGGTTCTGATAATATTCAAACATCTTCTGGCAGAACGCATTGCCCGCAGTACCCATAAAGAAGGCTGCCTGCAAGCCAAACTCCTCTTTATCCTTCTCGTTGAAAGTGGCAAAGCCATCCTCTGGAAGAATCTCATCAAAACGACGATGCAGATAGATATCGCTATCCATATAAATACCACCTTCTTTGTAAACGGCATAGAATCGCACAACATCGGCAGCGAAAGCCCACTTTCGGGCCTCCAGGGCCTCATCGATAAAGGCACAGCCAATAGACTTTGCCGCAGCATAATCCCAAACTTTAACTACATAGTCGGGCATCAGGCACTTCCATGTATCCAAACAAACCTTTATCTCTACAGGATAAGGGTCATTGCTAAACCAGCAAAGGTGAATGAGTTTTGGTGTCATCTCTATTATTCTCTTTTTCTGCAAAGGTACGAAAAACTATCCAAAGAGCAAAAAAAATCCCGGAATATTTGCCATACTCAATTATGTTTAGTACCTTTGCACCTATACACAATATAAGCTTTAACATTTATTGTTTATCTTGCATGCAAGATAATGGCAACAAGGATGTTATAATATATAGAAAGTAAGAAGTAAAGAAAGAACAAAAAGTCAAAAGAAAGTAATATAAAAGGATAAAAGCAGTTATGAATAAGAAGCAATTGAAAATTGTAACAGGAGTAGCTATTGCAGTTCTAATCGTATCCATCATTCCCATGTTATGGATAAGCCAGTATCTTCATCCATTTGCGGATGATTATGTCTTCGGTGCAGAAGTATATAAGATTTGGAATGAGACCCATTCATTTCCGGCTTGCGTTCAGACAGCCTGGAATGTAGCAATGACGATGTATCATACATGGCAGGGCACCTATTCCGCCTGCTTTCTCATGGCTCTACAACCAGGAGTATTCGGCCAATATTGGCTTGGAACATTCATCTTGGTTTCCAGTTTGGTGACCTCCACTTACACCTTATTATATATGGTTATGCGAAAATTACTCCATTCGTCCAGATTGGAATATCTCTTCGTATCTACCCTCTTCGTTCTGATGACCATCCAGTTTACATGGTCATACTACGATGCATTCTATTGGTATAACGGGGCGATGTACTACACTTTATTCTATAGCATGTCTCTGTTTTTAGCATCTCTGCTCATAGGATATCAATTAAGTAGTTCCAAGTTCAAGAAAGCCCTTATCGGAGGGGCTTCCATCGTTCTATCCATCATCATTGCCGGCGGAAACTTCGTGTCAGGACTTGGCATGGGAGCGATTCTGTTTGCAGCCATTCTCATCATGAAGATGGAACAAAGAAGATGGCCACGTTTATATATTAATATTCTCGCCATCTATGGCATCGCCTTCCTTTTCAGCGTGTTGGCTCCTGGTAATGCGTTCAGACAAGTTACCATAGAAAGCAAGCCAAATGTTGTCGTTGCATTCTTCATGGCAATAGGAAAGAGCTTCGAGTTCTTATCAGAATCCATCAATATCGCTCAAATTCTGATGTTGATGCTTCTTAGCCCTACCCTTGTCAAGGCAGCAAGTAGCTCGAGATTCAAGTTCTCTCACCCTTGGCTATGCATCCTGATTACCGTTACGCTTTACAGTTCATTCTTCTTCGCCCACAGCTATGCCATGGGAACAAGAGGACCGGGCAGAGTACAGAATATCTATTCGTATATACACCTGTGGCTCATCTGCATCAACATTTATTATCTTTCTGGAGCTGTTCTGAGAAAAGCTGAGGCAAAAGCGCCATTAAGTTCTGCCATTATAGATTTCGTAACGGCATCTAAGAAGAAATATGCCAACTCGCTGCAGTATGCGCCATATTGTGCCATTGTCATCTTGATATTATCCGTAAGTCTCAAGGAAAGGACAACCAACAGAACCGTTTCACTTATGCTGAAAGGAACTGCCGTGAAATTTGACAAGGAAATGAACGAGCGTGAACTGGCACTGAAGACGAATACCCAAAGTGCCATAACATTGAAGCCTCTTACGGTAAAAATGCCTTCGGATGCATTCAATGACATCATGATTTATCCAGGATATTGGATCAATCAGGGAATGGCCCGATACTACGGCAAAGATAAGATTGTTGCCTCACCTGCCGCAAACATGCAGGAATCTCCAACCATGCTTCTTGCACGTTGCAAAAGAGACGTAGGACCAGGTAATTTGAAATTTGTATATATAAAATAATTGAACTTTCGCATATAAGCTCCACACGCCCTGAAAGGGCAGAAGCTCCTAGCCCAGGGCGTATGGAATTTACTTGCAAGAGTTTAGCTACTTATAGCTCAGGCTTAAACTTGAGAAGTTGCTTATGGCTTAAACTTAATTCGTTTCCTATAACTCCAGCTTAAACTTGATAGGATGCTTCTTGCCATAGCGGGTCCAGAACTTGGCGCGTTCCTTCATCACATAATCCACAGCCTCATCCACGTTGTAATCTCTTACCTTGGCATATTCAGAGACCAGGATTCGGATAAATTCCTTAGGTCCCCAGAACTTTCGGAGATTATAGAGTCCTTCCTTGACGCTGATTTCTCCAAACTTCATGCGATTGATATCCACGATGATGAAATGGAAGCCTTCATCATCCTGTTTCCACAATACGTTGCCTGGCGTAAAATCCTTATGCAGAATTTTCTTGTCGTGCATATCTGCGGCAAAACGTGCCAACGCCTTAGCCAGCTTTTCGTAGGTACCAGGGGCTGCATCACCCACTTCGTAAAGGGTATGCAGGTTATCACACTGCAGGGTGATGAGATAGGTATATCCCAGGAGTCCGATGGCATTACGCTCTTCGATGAGCGCAATAGGCGCAGGGGTTCCGATGCCTTTCTTCTCCAATATCATCGGATATTCAAAGGCACGTTCCCCCTTAGGCTTTCTGATGCCTAGGGAATAAACCAGACTGTTAGGTCCCTTTGGCACATGATAGCGCTTTACATTAATAATGGTTCCATCAGGAGCCTCCATCACCTTAATGAGATTGCGCCCCGTGTAAATCACACGTCCTTCCTTCTCGAACACATCCGGGATGCGTTCGATGAAACTTCTCATCTCTTCGTATTTTGGGTTTATCTTTATCTTCATTTGTTTACTATACTTTTATATTTTTGCCTAGGACGCTTTTGAACTCCAGGGAACATCATTTCCAAACTCTTCTCTTGAGCCACAACGCCAAGATGGGGACACTCATTTCCAGATGCTTAGGGGCTGATATCGTAATCAGATCTTTCACCATCAAGGACTTCTTAAGGCGGGTTACATTGGCAGCAGTACCTAGGCGATAGGTTTCCAATATTGCCGTCTGCGTGAAACCTGTATGTACCCCATTGATAATAGCATGCAGGAAATTCATCTGATAGGCAGAAAGGTCTTCGGTCTGCTGGATAAACAAAGGCTCGCTGGCATCCAGCAACCTGTCTATTCCATATTTCAAGTCCTCTTCTGTAGCTACAGAATCATCCAGTACACGGAACCATACAAACCATGCCAACTGTTGTACATAAGAAGAATACCTATCTGTTACCTGACAGATTTCACGAGCCAACTCTTCCGAGATATGCTTGCCGGTAGATTCGAATCGCAGACAGATATACTCCACCCAGTCTTTCTCGCTTATCTTGTTCAGATAGAAGAAATCTCCAAAGCGATAAAATGGGTAACTGGCATTCTGGAACATTTGTTCCATCATGTGTTTCTTGCTTCCATAAAGGCAGTAAGATACATGGCTCTGTAATTGCCATACGCTACGGAGCTTCTTTACTTTTTCTCATAATTACCACCTTATTTTATACTATACAGCTTTTCTTCTGCAAAGAAAATGCAAACGAGCGCAATGAAAGCTGGCTTTCAAATTGCCGAGTGCAGCTTTTCTTCTGCAAAGATAGCAAAAAAAAACAAATTAAACAAGGTTGTTTAAAACAATGTTGTTTAAAGCCATCTTTTTTTGCAGAAACAGCGATTCTTCGTCTGATAAAAACATAAAGTTTCATAAATTATACCCTAGGGTATAATACCTTTGGGTATAATTTTGTAACTTTGCAGAGAATCAAGACTTTAAGTATATGAACAAGATACCATTCGAATATGGTTCTATCGCTGAAAATGAATATTTCATTGATAGAATTGAAGATAGAAGAGACCTCAAGACTTTTCTTGGAGGAGGCATCAACGTGATGCTGATTTCTCCAAGAAGATGGGGTAAGTCTTCCCTTGTCAAAGCCGCAATGGAAGAGCTGAAGCAAGAGCAGAAAGATGTGAGAGTATGCTATCTGGATGCCTTCAAGATTTTCTCTGAGGAAGAGTTCTACAACAAGTTTGCAAGTGCAGTTCTCCAAGGAGTTTCTTCCACGATAGAAAAGAGATGGGCCGACATCGTAAAGTTCATCCAATCCATATCTCCAAGCCTCACCATCAACAGTGACCCGGTGAATGCCGTAGAAGTAAATCTAAATTTCAAGCCTTTGAAGGAAAGTGCCGAGGAAATTCTCAATCTTCCAGAAAAGATAGCCAAGGCAAAAGGTATTCACGTCATCGTGTGCATTGATGAATTCCAACAATTGGCAAACCTGCCCGACTGGAAGCGACTGGAAGGAACCATGCGTTCGGTGTGGCAGGGACAGCACAATACGACCTACTGTCTCTATGGCAGTAAACGCCACATGATGATGGATATATTCGGCAACTCGAAGAATCCATTCTACCGTTTTGGGCAGATGATGACATTGAAGAAGATAGCCAAGGAATACTGGAAGCCTTTCATCCACGACAGTTTCTACAATTATGGCAAGTCTATCAGCGATGAAATGATAGAGCGAATCTGCAATGCCGTGCAATGCCACTCCTGGTACATGCAGCAATTCTGCTTTCTCATCTGGACTCGTACAGCAACAGAAGTAACAGAGGAAATCTATCAGTCACAGCTCACCAAGCTTCTGGATACCAATGCCGATATGTTCATTACCGATATTGATGGCATGCCTGCCTCTCAAATAGCATTCCTGCGTGCCGTCTGCATGGGAGAGAATCATTTCAATGCCCAACAGGTAGTAGCAGAATATGGACTTGGTGCTCCACGCACCATCACCAAGAACAAAAAGACTCTTGTAGAAAGAGACTTCATAGAGAAATCGGGCGATGGCTTCAAGATGGTTGACCCCGTCTTCGAACTGTGGTTCAAACGGGAATACTGCAACATTTTTCCTCAATAAGATATAGAAGAAACAATGTAAACCGATTAATTCCCCATCACGCAGCCAAAGCGTGATGGGGGATTTCTATTTTTTAGCAAAGATTAATAAGCAAATTAGCCAGTATCTCACAAAATATCAATACCTTTGTACCCATGAAACAGATTATGAAGAAATTATTTCCACATACTTTGTGGAACAGAGATACAACTTCTCTGTTAGGATGTGCAGCCAGTAAATTTATCGTATTCGATATCATCTGGTGCCTGCAGACTACTTTCACCTCTTTTTCCCTGCCAGAGGTGTATGTCAATTCCCTATTGGCAGCTCTGCTGTTCATCCTCCCATTTATGCTTACCGGTAAGAAATGGCTAGAATATCTCGTGCTCTTTATTCTAGACGGACTGCTCATCAGCAACCTGATGTATTGCCGTACTTACAACTCGATGATACCTCTGGAAAGTTATCTGCTGGCTAGCAATCTGAGCGATTTTACGGCGAGTGTGATTGACTCGATGAGATGGATAGATGCCCTACTCCCACTATCTACACTTATCTGCATCTATTCACTCCATAAGAGAAAGAACCGAGAAGCAGAAGCGTCTGGAAGAGAGCGAGGAGCTTACGCCCTGCGAATCAAGCAATACGCCTTAACCACACTTGCAGCATTCCTGCTTTCTGTTATTTTAATCTTTGCTAAAGGAGGACCAGAAAAGGCATTCAATAACTTGGATAATGCCAACATGTACACCTGCAAAGTGCCAATGTACACCATCTTTGGCAATTTGATACACGAAACGAACCAACAAAAAACGGTATTTACCCCTAAGATAAAAGCAGAAATTGATAACTGGATGAAACATCAACCAGCCTATCAGCCACTCGCTGACAGTATCGCCAGGAAGAAAACCCTAGTAGTCATCTTCTGCGAATCGCTAGAAAGTTGGGAAATCAACCGTAAGGTAGAAGGTAAGGAAATCACTCCAAACCTGAACCGTTACATCGCCGACAGTCATACTCTCTATGCTCCACACGTTCTCACTCAGGTGAAAGGCGGACGCAGCATAGACGGACAGCTTCTGGTAAGCACAGGTCTGTTGCCGCTGATGAGCGGATGCTACGCCATGCAATTTCCTTTTACCCACTATCCTTCATTGGTTAAGGCGATGAAGGAAGAGCATCCCGACCTGAGTTCTTATCTGATGACGGTGGACAAGCCTATCACCTGGAACCAGTCTGTGGTGGCAGAAAACTTCGGCATCAGCCAGATGTTCTTCAACGACCAGTGGGTGAACGATGAGAAAGTGGGCAGCCGCAAGAAACTGGGCGATGTATCCTTCATGAAGCAGATTGTGGCAAAGCTCAAGAAAGGCGGAATCATGAAGAAGGGAAAAAGTAATTATCTGCAGATTGTAACTTACTCCGGTCACAACCCATTCGTCCTGCCCGACAACCTGAAGCGTATTCATTTTAAAGGCGATTATCCGGAAAAGATGCGCGACTTCATGATCATGGCCAACTATACCGACCACGGTTTGGGCATCCTCCTCGACTATCTGAAGAGTCGCCCGGACTACAAGGATATGATGATTGTGATAATTGGCGACCACGAAGGTCTTGCTGCCGACCGCAAACCTATCTGCGAATCGCCAGCTGCCAAAGGCATCGTAAGCGACAAGCAGTTTACTCCTTTCATAGTTGTAAACGCTCCTGTAGGTGGAATATATAATAAGGTGATGGGACAGGTTGACCAATATCCTACCATCCTCAACCTGATGCATCTGGATCACTACAAATGGAAAGGTATGGGACAGAGCATCTTTGATCCTCGCAAATATCCTGCTGCTGTAGGTTCAGATAATATGAACGTAGAAACGACAGGTAATGTACCGGAAAAGGAAATCAAGCGACTCACCCAAGCCCATCGCATCTCGGATTTTCTGATTCGCTACGACAAAATTATAAAATAAGACTTCGATAAGACATGAACATCAAGTACAACAAAGCCCTATGGCTCATCATCATCCTGGCTATCGTGATGATGATTCCATTCCTCGGACTCTCTGATTTCAACACCAAGGGAGAACCTCGCGAGGCGGTGGTTGCCTACACCATGCTGGAACATGGCAACTGGATATTGCCTATCAACAATGGTGGCGACATCCCTTACAAGCCACCATTCTTCCACTGGTGCATCGCATTCTTCAGCCTCATCGCCGGCCACGTAAACGAGTTCACCTCCCGTCTGCCATCCGCAGTATCGCTGGTATTGATGACCATTGGCGGCTTCGTATTCTATGCCAAGCGAAAGGATACACAGACCAGCCTCATCGCTGCCATCCTCACGCTCACCGCCTTCGAGGTGCACCGTGCCGGCATGAACTGCCGTGTGGATATGGTGAACTCTGCCCTGATGGTGGGAGCCATGTATCTGCTCTACCGCTGGTGGGAGAGGGGAAAGCACCAGCTGCCTTGGCTCGCTATCCTCTGCATGAGTGGCGCTACGCTTACCAAAGGTCCTGTGGGCATCATTCTGCCTTGCTTCGTAATGGGCGTATTCATGCTTACCCAGCGCGAGAACTTCTGGGGCATCGTATGGCGCATGGCTCTAACCGCCCTACTCTCGCTCATCATCCCATTCTGCTGGTACTATGCCGCCTATCTGCAAGGTGGCGACGAGTTCCTGCGACTGGTGAAGGAAGAGAACATCGACCGATTCATGGGCAAGATGGCATACGAATCGCACGAGAACCCGGCGTGGTACAACCTGCTTACACTCGTGATGGGTTGGGCTCCTTATACCTTATTATTACTGTTCTCGCTCTTCATCCTGCCTTGGAAGAAGTTCTCCAAGACCCGATTCCTGGAGAATGCGAAGAAGGCTACTCCGCTGCAGGTGTTCACCTGGCTCGCCTTCCTCCTGGTGCTCTTCTTCTACTGCATCCCAAAGAGCAAGCGCAGCGTCTATCTGCTGCCATGCTATCCGTTCATGGCTTATCTCATAGCTGAATACATCGTCTGGATGATGAAGGAGAAGGTGGGAGCCATCAAGGTATATGCAGGGGTGATTGCCTCGCTGGCAGTTATCCTCGTGATTGCTACGCTTGTTATACGAGCAGGCGGCATACCAGATACCATTTTCCATGGCAAGCATGCTGCCGACAACATCGCCATGCTCCATGCCATAAGGGAATCTACTCATGGTATCCTATTCTATGTATGCTATATGTTTCTTATAATAGGGGCTTATCATATATTCAAGGCTCTCAAGAAAAAAGAGGCAAGCCAAATGATGAAATATACATTGGTAATGATTATTGCACTTTTCATCACTCTCGACTCCACCCTGCAGCCTGCCGTGCTCAACACGAAGGCAGATAAGCATCTGGCGCCGGTTATCGAAAAGAAGTTTGATACAGGTAAGCTTTACTCCTATATGTCGATAGAGATGATGCATTTCTTCAGCCTCAACTTCTATCTGGGCGATAAGATCCAGCAGTTTGACAAGGTATTGCCGCAGGATGGCGTGCTGATGATTCCGGAAGGAGATATGCCAGACTTCAAGGAGAAATTCGGCAAGGACTATACCTTACAGAAGGTTTGGGAAGTAAGGAAACTCGTAGAATGTCACCATCCGGTAGGCTTCTATCGGTTTGTAAAGACAAGTGCCAACATCGCACAGAACAGATAATCGCACTAAACAAATAATCAGATACAAAAATAGCATCGGGATTCATCAACCCGATGCTATTTTTGTATCTAACAAATTTATTTTCTTTCTTCAAATTATACTCTTTCTTCGATAAAGTATCGTGGGCGGCGCTTCACCTCGGTATAGATTTTGCCGATATAGACACCTGTGATACCCACACCCGTGGTGATGATGCCACCGATAAACCACATGGAAACGAGCATGGAGGTCCAGCCCTGGATGGTCTTGCCCTGGAAATGCTCCACCAAGGCAAAGATAATCATGATGATTGCTACTAAAGTCATCACCAGACCCAGGAAGGTAATAAACTTCAATGGTGCCACGGAGAACGAAGTGATGCCATCGATACTGAAGCTCAGCATCTTGGTGAGCGGATACTTGCTCTCGCCTGCCTCACGGGCCTTGCGGTCGTAATAGACAAATCCTTCACGGAAGCCCAACTGTCGGACAATGGCTCTGAGAAAGAGATTGCGCTCGGAGTACTGCATCAGCGCCTTCAGCGTGCGGTTGGTCATCATGCGGAAGTCGGCATGGTTATACACCGTATCCTTATCCACGCTCTGCATCAGCTTATAGAAAGCCTGGGCGGTGAATCGCTTGAAGAAGGTATCGGTCTTACGCTCCTTGCGCACACCATAGATGATATCCTTGCCTTCCTGCACCTGCTGAACCATATCGATGATGACATTCTCATCATCCTGCAGGTCGGCATCGATACTTACCATCGCATCGCAATGATCTACAGCCGCCTCCATTCCTGCCCAGAGCGCATTCTGATGTCCCCGGTTATGAGATAACTTGATGCCGTGTACATACTTGTGCTCCTTGGCAGCATCGGAAATCATCTGCCAGGTACGGTCACGACTACCATCGTCAACAAGGAGCAACTCCGTGTCGGCATCTGTTTTTACCTTAATGGTCTTGATCAGATTGCCAAGCACCTCCAGGGTCTTCGGCAATACCGCTTCCTCGTTATAGCAAGGAATCACTATGAATATCTTCATCACTTTTCTTTTTTTCGTCGTTAGCATGGATACTTATCAATTGCAAAAATACCCCGATTTTCTTACATACACAAATAAAACGCCAGTTTTTTTATAATCTTGCATCATATTCCTGAAAAGAAGGACTAGGAAAGCAGGATAAACCCCAGATTTTACCACTTCCACCTCACCACTTCCACTTCACTTGTACCTCCAGATCCATCTGATGAGAACCGGCGATTTCCTGTAAGCCGGAAGAGATGTGGGTGCGGTCGAAATAATCGGTGCTGCCCAGCTTTGCGATTACCAGCAGATGATGGCTGATTTCCGAACGCGCCACCAGGGCATAGCGGATGCCCTCGCCAAAGTAACTGCCAAAACTCATCTGATAGAGCAAGCCCGGCTCATAGGCATAGATGCGACTGGCGAAATCCTGGGTGTGAAAATAGCCGAAACTGCCCTGCAGCCTCAGCCACCGCCAATGATATCCGATGTTTTCATTCAGCAGATAACCGCTGCTGGAAGCATTCCCGGTGCCGCTGCCCGCATTTTCTTCCCGGTACTTCGTATAATCCACACTCGTCTTGGAACTCCAGTTTTTCGTGGTAACACTGGCATAGAAACGGAGACGACCGGTAGCGTTTCCCGCCTTTTCCTTATAGCGGACCCGGGCTCCCAGTGTCCAAGAACGGGAAGGAAGATAGAGGATATTCAGCAGATGATCCCAGCTCTGCGTACTCTGGCGGGTATGATACTTAGGCCAGGCAAAATAGGCAAAGTCGCTATAGGCGGTAAGGGTCCAACGACTGCCTGGCGACCACGTAGCCCCCACATACACACCATTTTCATCCTGCACGCTGCTTCCCTCGGCAAAGCTGTTGCTGAACAGGGAATAGTATCTGGCAGAATAGAACCGTTGCACAGCCGTGAGCGAGAAATGATCGGAAAACTGATAAGATGCCGCATTGAGCGTGGCGACGGCTCCACAATCACCTGTTGCCGTTTCGCCACCTATCGTCCAGCGATGGGAAATATAGCCATAATCTATACTCACATTCCAGAAGGCATCACCTTCGGGAGCAAACCGCTTGTACAACTGCACCTTTTCTGGCATCAGCGGAAGGGAGAACGAAGTATAGAAACCAGTGGCTCCAATATGCCAGCCCTGATGGCGATAGTTGATATTGCCACCCACCAGCGTATTGGAGGCTATATCCTGCTTGGCTATCTCCTTGCGTGTACGGTGCAGACCGGTCTTGAGAATGGTCTTGATGCCACCTTCATCACTCAGCGTGGCATCTATCTTGCGATAAGAGAGGAATCCGGTAAGGTCAAGTCCCTTCAACAAGGTATAGGTGGCTGCAGCTCCCTGCAGATAGTTGGCAGAAGAGCGGGAGGAATGAACCTTGACCTGGCTGGTGGTTCTGCCCAGCGAGGACAGTACCGAGAGTTTGCCGAAGCTGAAGTCGTTGTTGAGAATCAGTCCCATTCCCTCGTGCAGCCGATACCTGCCCAGGGTGATATTCTTCCATCTGCCTAATTTCCTGACTTGCAGATAGAAGGAATAGAAATCATATCCCAGGTTGTTCCTGCCGCTTCCGAAAGGTTCGCCCGCATCCTGGGCACCAACGAATCCCATCTTCACATAGTCGCCATACCTGAACTGATAGCGCACCCCGTGCCTATACTTATATCCCAGGTATCCATCGGCTCCCTTGCCATCGCCCTTGCGCTCATAGAAAGGCACTTTCACCATTCCCATCACTTCATGCTTGCCATACTTCAGGATATTCTTCAGGCTCGGGAACTGCTGGCGGGGAGTCTCGTCGGCTACATAGAAGAAGCTGTTCATCAACTGCCGCTGATACCAGCTGATACTGGGGATGAGAGCCAGTTCTGCCATCGTCTTCATCCCATGATAGCGATGGAGATATGCCTGGATATCCTCTACCTGCGAAGGGGTGAGGAAAGGCAGATGCTCCATCTCTTCGCGGGTAGCCGTATTCAGATTCAGCGGATGCTGCGCCAACTCCTCCAGTTCCTCCTCATAATCCTCCCAGGCAGTCTGTTCAAAATCCTCCATCTCCGAGAGTTCCATCAGATATTCCTGCCAAGGTTGCGAAGGGGCATGCTTCTCCCTATCTTCTTCCGACAGGGAAGAGGAGTCTTGAGCACAAACAGAAGGGACATAGAATAACTGGGAGCTGCCTATGAGAAACAGTTTCAACAAAAAGCGGATGATAGGTTGCCAATACTTCATAGACAGGCAAAAGAATTATTAAATTTCCACAAAGATACTGCGAAATTCTGAAAATGAGTAAGAAAAGAGTAACTTTCTTTCTCTAAATGGGAAATTATCTGTAATTTTGCGGCATAATTAGGAATAGAAGAGGATTACACCTCTTTTATATATATGAGATGCTCCGGACAGGGGGCGGATTTTTAAAATTGGATCAAGAAGATTTTTATGAAACAGAAGATATTCTTTTTGCTGGCGATGCTCTTCTGCATCACGCTGCAGACAATGGCACAGACGGATGACGACAAGCCTGAAAACAAGGAAGTCGATATGGATGCTCCTACCTTCGAACCGATGGTGAAGGTGGGAAAGGTGCTGCTCGATCACGACAGCATACAGTATGTACAGGTGAACAACGTGTATGTTTATCCACAGCCGGTGTTCAAGAATGCCAAGGAAAGAATGGCATACAACCGTCTGGTATATAACATCAAGAAAGTTCTGCCGATAGCCAAGGAGGTGAGAAAGATCATCATCGAAACGGGTGACTATCTGGAAACCCTTCCCAACAAGAAGGCGAAGGATGCGCACATGAAGCTGGTGGAGAAAAGCATCAAGCAGGAATATACACCGAGAATGAAGAAACTCACCTATGCACAGGGCAAGCTCTGCATCAAACTGGTGTATCGTGAGTGCAATTCATCCTCCTATCATCTTATCCAGGCATTCCTCGGTCCTATCCGTGCCGGCTTCTATCAGGCTTTCGCCGCCCTCTTCGGTGCCAGCCTCAACAAGAAATATGATCCGAACGGAGTGGATAGGCTCACGGAAAGAGTGGTGAGACAGGTAGAATCAGGACAGATTTAATCATACTCCTTATTAAGAAAACCAATACCCTTAGGGAAAGAAGCATTCCTGATAACAGGAAACGGCTTCCATCCCTAAGGGTATTTTTTGATGGAACAAGGGAAAGTTGTGGATACTATTAGAAGAAAATGTATATACTATTAGGAGAAATCTCCGGTCATAAGTTTTGAATGTGCGTTCAGAAGTTTTGAATGTACGTTCAAAAGCTTTGAACATACGTTCAACGACGCTGAACGGAGATTTTCCCTAATAATAAAAAGAAATGCCCCTAGAGGTAACTGCTTTTTCCTCTAGGGACATTCCTTTTTATTCCTCGGTGTAAAGTAAACCATCGGCTAACCCCGTATTGTGAGGCATGAAACTTTTGCCTATCTTTCCTCTACAAAACGAAAATGATTTCTAACTGTACGGTTGAAACGGGCTGAAAATCCAAAAGCTCCTAGCCCAGGGCATCGTCCTGGGCTAGGAGCTTCTGCCCTTTACCTTTTCCTTCGGCCTGTGACCGTTAGTTCAAGGCGAATTGAGGAATTTCAACCGTGCAGGTCGTTTGTTTTCAGTCTTAGCCTTCAACACCTCTGTTCGGGATAAGAAATAGTGCCTAAAAAGGTTGGTGATCTCCGATATTTTTTTGTATCTTTGTAGTTGAAATTCAATTAGTTACAAACATAAAAAGATATCATTATGGAGAATACCAAGGACAAAGTTACAGAATTATTTTGTATTATTGATGAATTTTAATTAGCCTATGTTCACACTCAGCGATTCCAATACGTTTTACCCCAACCCTTATCCTACGGATATGAGAAAGAGCTTTTGCGGCATCGTCCATAGAATTATCACAACTTTTGGATAATCCTATAGAGAATTGCGTGCGACCTTTAGCTATAGGACGAAAGAACTACATGTTCTGCGAAAATCACAACGCAGCAGAGGAGGAGGCGATCATGTACACAATGATGGGCTGCTGCAAGTTGGCTGACGTTGACTTCCGCAAATGTACTACGTACTTTTTACAACACATCCATGAGTATGATGACGACTACTCAAAAGACCTTACGGACTTTTTCCCTCACATTTTGAAGAAGAAGGGCTTAGTCTGATATTTTTTGAAAAACTAGGAAAGTTTTGCAAGACAACTTTGAAAAACTCTGAAAACCTTGTAGAACTTTTTAAAATTTCACAAGGTTTTCAGAGATTATGCAAGACAGGGTTTACTGATGGCTTACATAACAGCTAAGAGCAAGCCTCATACCCTTAATTGGAAAATGTATATTGTGTCCAATACATTATAGGAGCCTTGTTAAAATTAAGGTACTCTTTTCTGGAGCATAGATTTGCAATACCATTCTATTTCGTGTTTTTTCAACAAGTGTCCAATATCCAGGTATTCCTCCTGAACACCATATTCGCCGATTGACCAGCTTGTAATCGAAATATGAATAACCTACAGAATCAATATAAATTGCTTCATTTGCATTTTGAAAATCAACTTTAAAGTCTTCGATGGTTTCTTTTATCTCATCCTTGTCATTATAAAAATACTGGCAACCACTCCAAGTTGTTTGTACCAACTCGTTCTCCACAAATACTGGTTCCTGCACAGAATCATCTTTACTACAAGAAATAAACATGCTGCACAAACATACAAATATCAATAATATTTTTTTCATAACTATAAACCTAATTACAATAATTGAACATATTTTTCTATTCATAACTTTGAAATTTTTCGGTTGGCAAAATTATAAATAGTTAAGCAGATAATCAAATTTTAAGAAGAGGAAACGTCCACCAAATATACATCGCAGAAAGATTTATCTGCCATAACTTTCTGTTATACAATCAGTAGCAACATTTATCCACCATAAATACACTAATACATATTTATGGTGAATGAATATTACTTTTTATTTAAATTAGCATATAGGGAAGAGGCCGTATTTTCATTATACATTTTTTTATTAGCCTTTTGTTTTGCATTACAGACTGCTTTTGAAGTTGTATTTACGAGCATGGCAATCTCTGTATTATCCATGCCTAGAAAAGATAGTATGCATACTCGAAATTCTTGCTCACTTAACTTGTTTCGCTTAGCATTTTCATACAAAAGAGGCTGACATTGTTGGAAAATAGCAAATAATTCTTCCCAATCTTCTTGTTGAGGTTGCTTACGTCTCTTATGAGGCACAGACAGAGCCTTAAAGTTTTGTACTATATTACTATTAATTAATGCTTGTTTTTTCTCAACAAAATTCAAATCGTTATATTTATCTTTGTATATTTGAAAGCTTGCTTGCAAAGACTTAATCTCTTTTTCTTTTTTCTTTATTAAAATATCTGCATTTTTTTGCAAAATATTTAATTCTTCATTAGCTTTCTGCATTTCTTTATATGTTTGAATATAGTTATTACTTACTTTTTGGAGTTCCGTCTTCATTCTTTTACGTACTTGCTTGTAATGATTGCAAAGACAAATGACACCAAATATCGCTATTAGGGTTATAATTGCAATTATATATTCATTTCTTTCCTGTTGCATTTTTTTTGCATCAACCACCTGCTGTAATTTTTTATAATTGTACAATGAATTTGCAAGGATGACAGCATTAGCTTGCGTACCATTCAATATACTATCCATCTCTTTTTCGCACAAACTAGAATATTTCTTAATAGAATCATTGTTTTGACAAATGCGATATAAAGACAATAAACCTTGGGCCGCTTCATATTTAAAACCATAATTTCCAAGTTTTCGAAAATATAATTCTGCCTTACTAATTTGATTTGTCCCTAGATAATACATCCCTTTAGCTTTATAATAATGCTCATATCCACACAGCATATTTCCATCTCTATCAATTAACCCTGATTGGGTTTCGAAAACATTCATATAAAAATGAGCTTGCTGATATTGTCCACGAAAAAGCAATGTATAAATAAGCAGAGGAAGAACTTGTGCTGCATTTTGGGTAAATCCATATTTATTATTTAAAGCATAACATTTTTTCACTAAATTAATAGCTTGCAGAGTATCTCCTAAAGCATAATATTCAGGAATTCTATTAGCAAAACCCAGAATATAGTTTTCCTTGTCATTGATACGAGCTGCATAATTACTATAATAAAAATATGCATTTATCGCTTCTCGATGAAGATATTGACGGCTATAAACTTCTGCCTTTTGCCCATATATGCTAAACAAAGTAACATAGTCACATTTTTTGCTCAAGGTATCAGCACATTCAATCGCCTTGTTATACCACATCATTGCCTTAGGAGCTTCCTTTCGATCACGAAAAATACACCCCATAAGATAACAAGCTTCCATTTTTTCATTAGATGTTCCTTTGCTATCGTAATAATCTACAACATCTTGAAATGAAGAGTCTGATGGCATTGGGAGATATAATTTATTTTCAGCCTTAGCCTTCAACAATTGATAGCGCATTTTTACCCTTTGTTCATGCCCCTGAGTAAATTCCATTTGATGTTGGCATAAACTATCATAGGCAGCTTGTGGAGTTTTCTCCATCAAGCTGTCTATTCGTTGTAATTTTCTTAACTGTATATGATTGTCAGTACAGCTTACCTCAAAATACAACAAGATAAGAAGGACTAACAAAGTTAAAAAACTGCTTTTCTTCATTGACCTAATTATTCTTCAGTATAAAGCACCTGGATCATAGTCTGACCCACTGCCTTCAATACGTTCTTATCCAGATGAGCCATATCATCGTTCACGGTGTGCCAGGTAGGACCGAAACTGCTCTGCTGGCAATCAGGATAGTAGGCTATCACGTCGATGGTAGGAATCTTCGCCTTCTCGTTTACCGGGATATGATCATCCGTAATCATACCGCCATCGCTCTTAGGGAAGAAACTGCCGTAACCAGCCTGACGGGCTGCAGCCCAAACTCGCTTCACGATGCCACCAGCATACTGCATAGACATTCCTTCGCGATAGAACTTGGCTCCCTGGCCGCCTACCATATCCAGGAGGATGCCATAGCGAGGATTGTAACCCTCTGGCTTGTTCTCGCTCCAATACTGGGCACCCAAAGCCCAGCTGTTGCCATCATCCTGTGCATCAGACCATTGAGGTACGCCCCAATCCTCGGTATCGAAACATACGAAATCTACACCGATACTTGGATTCAACTTCTTGTCAGCCTGCAACTGGCGTGCAATTTCCAACATGACGGCTACTCCGCTGGCACCATCGTTGGCTGCCATCACAGGCTTGCGCCAATTGGTACTGTCGGGATCGTTATCCGCCCAAGGGCGACTGTCCCAATGGGCACAAAGCAAGATACGGGTTTCAGCCTTCGGATTGTAACGGGCAATGATATTGGTATTCTTCAATATCGTGCCATCATAGCCCTTCAGGTCTGCCTTCTGGGTCTCTACCTCGCAGCCAAACTGCTTGAACTTGCTCACAATCCATTCGCCGCACTTATCGTGCGCCTCGCTGTTCATCACGCGAGGCCCGAAATCGCATTGTGCTGCACAATAAGCCAATGCCGAATCGGCATTGAAAGCCGGACCTACGGGATTCAGCTTCTCCGCTTCCTCTACCTCCTGAACATCAGGCGAGCTTGCACTGCTGGCATTCTTATAGCTGATGGTACCAGCCACCAGTCCGGCAGCTACCACCACACCTAATATGATCTTCATTTTTTTCGTCATAACATTATTGTTTAAAGTTCTGCACCTGCGTCATCACTCTGAGCCAGTTGCCTCCCCAGATCTTGGCGATATCCTGCTCGCTGTACTTGCGGCGCAACAGCTGGAGAGTGAAATTAATCAGCTCGGAAGAATCAGCAAGTCCGCGGATGCCTCCATCTCCATCGAAATCGGTACCCAGACCTACGTGGTCGATACCCATCACCTCGATGGCATGCTCCAGATGGGCAATGGCATCCATGATGTCTGCCTCGCCCTCCTTGCGCAGGAATCCATGATAGAGCGTAGTATGAGCCACACCTCCACGGGCTGCCAGGGCACGCATCTGATCATCGGTAAGATTGCGGGGCACATCGCAGAGCGCACGGCTGCTGCTATGGCTGCATACGATAGGAGTCTGACTGATTTCCAATGCATCATAGAAACTCTTTTCGCCTGCATGGCTCAAGTCCACCATGATGCCGTGGCGGTTCATCTCCTGAATCACCTTGGCTCCGAAACTGCTCACGCCATTGTGGGTATTGCAGCCACGGGCACTGTCGCAGATGTCATTATCGCCATTATGGCAGAGGGTGATATATACCACGCCTCGCTGGGCAAAGTACTTCACATTGCTCAAATCGTGCTCCAGAGCAAGACCATTCTCAATACCGAGCATAATGCTCTTTCTGCCCTTTCGCTTGTCGCTGTAAAGATCGGCAGGAGTTCGGGCGATACTCAGGTAGTCGCGGTTCTTGCTCACGATTTCCTCTATCTTGTCGAAGATGAGATCGGCATACTGCAGAGGTCCCTGCACGTCGAAGGCTACCTTGCTGCTGAAGCTCTCGCCTATCTTAGGCTGCGGCAGGTAAGCCACCATGGTGGTAGCATCCTGATGTCCATCGGTCATCTTGTGCAGATCTACGAGAATGCGGGAGTCGCGATGATCGAACTTCACGCCCTGCGGGAAGAACATCGGGGTATCACAATGGGTATCGAGTGTTAGGATACGCTTGTGCAACTGCTTGGCAGCATGGAAATTGCCTGCCTGGTTCACCAGCCACTGGAAGATCTTTCCGCCTTCCTCGCCCAGCCACTCAGGATGCCACTGCACGCCGAGTATCTGCTTATACTCATTGCTCTCTATCGCCTCGATGATGCCATCGGTAGATTTGGCGATGATGCGCATGTGCCTGCCCGGCTCGCTCACAGCCTGATGGTGGAACGAGTTGACGAGAATCTTTTCCGAATTATATATATGATATAAGGTGGAATCCTTCTTGATTTCTACACTATGGGTTGGTTCGGAGCGGTCGGCATCCTGACTGTGCTTCACCATCTGCTTGATGTCCTGATACACTTTTCCGCCCAAGGCTATCGCCAGGGTCTGGATGCCTCGGCAGATGCCGAGCATAGGTATCTGGCGGTTGAAAGCTAGACGGACAAGCATCAGCTCTGCAGCATCACGCTCCTGATTGATATTGTGAAGACGGGGAGACGGCTCCTCGCCCATCCACAACGGGTTATGGTCGCCCCCACCCGTCAGGATCAAACCATCTAGATGCTCCAGGGTATTGATGATGACAGTACTGTCGGCAACTGGCGGGATGATGACAGGCGTTCCACCTGCCGCAATCACCTGCTTGTAATAACGGTCGCGAAGCGTAGCATCAATGTTCTCGTAATTGGCAGTAAGACCGATTACGGGCTGATGCTTCGCTTCGGGAAAAGAAGAGTACGCACCCTTGAGATGCGACTCCAAGTCAAATGTTTCCATTTGTTTATTTCTAAATACAAAAAAATTACTCTTCCTCCAAAAGGACTGGAACCTCGCGCTTGATGCTCTGCTCAAGCGAGATGAGTGTCTCGGTAGATACTACACCCGGAATAGCCTGGAGCTTGTTGTTCAGCAAGTCCATCAACTGCTCGTTATCACGGGCATACAACTTCAAAAGCATGGTATAAGAACCGGTTGTGAAGTGGCACTCCACAATCTCAGGAATGTTCTGAAGGCGCTCTACCACCTTCTTGTACATATTACCACGCTCCAGGTTAAGTCCTACGTATGTACATGTAGAATAACCCAGACTCTTAGGGTTTACATCAAAGCCGCTACCGGTGATGAATCCATCCTCCATCAAGTGCTGGACACGCTGATGGATGGCTGCACGAGACACGCCGCATTCTGCAGCTACGTCCTTGAAAGGAATACGGGCATTCTTGGAAAGGATGCCGAGAATCTTTCTGTCAAGATTGTCTATTTTCTCCATTTCTTCTCTATTATTATGTTCTATTTTAAGGTATTCTTCTATACCAGATAGCAAAATTAATAAAAACTATCGAAACAGACAACAAAATGCACGAATATTTTGCAATATCCGTGCATTTTGTTGTTTTTTATACTGATTTTAACCAAAATTTCAGATTTTTCCTGCTATTTGGTCGTTACTTTCTCTTTCTGGAAGCAGACTTTCTGCCAGCAGACTTAGCTGGAGTCTTAGCCACCTTCTTCTCTGCTCCTACAGCTACATCATCCTTCTGCTTGCTGTCTGCCTCAGGCTTTACCTCTGGCTTCACGATGCTCACGAGCTCCAGGTCGAATACCAATGTAGAATATGGAGGAATCTGACCAGCCTGACGCTCGCCGTATGCCAACTCATAAGGGATGTAAAGCTGCCACTTGCTGCCTACAGGCATCATGGTGAGAGCCTCTGTCCAACCCTTGATCAGGCTGCCGGCACGGAACTTGTCTGTGGCAGCACCACCATGCTTGGAAGTTGCATCGAATACGGTTCCATCAATGAGACGGCCCTCGTAGATAACCTCTACCTCATCAGAAGCCTGAGGAATCTCGCCCTGACCTTCCTTGATTACCTTATACTGCAAACCGCTAGGCAAAACCTTGACACCTGGCTTCTTGGCATTGGCAGCCAGATATTTCTCGCCAGCACCAGCCAAGGCTTCCTTCTTGAACTCGCCAGCCTTGTGCTCGGTAAAGATAGTGGTATCATTGGCAAGAGCTGCCACGAAACCACGGCTGAAGAGTTCGGCATTGATAGAATCCTTGGTGCTCTTCAGCTCCTCGCGGGTTC
This sequence comes from Prevotella sp. TF12-30, assembly GCF_003436715.1. Classification (NCBI taxonomy): domain Bacteria; kingdom Pseudomonadati; phylum Bacteroidota; class Bacteroidia; order Bacteroidales; family Prevotellaceae; genus Prevotella; species Prevotella sp. TF12-30. Next base: position 35,627 of record NZ_QSQJ01000037.1, read on the forward strand.
CAGGCAGGATGCGCTGATTTACCATCTGGGCAATCTGCATACCTACGATATAGGCAGTACCCTTAGGAGTATTTGCCTGCTGGATAGCCTCCTCGTAACCACGGATGAAGTCTGCCATATAAGCAGTATCCACCTGATAACTCTGCTGGATGAATGGAACCAGACCACGGGTGGCATAGACACCAGCCGCATAACTCAAGGAATCACCCTCGCTGGCAAGAACCACTGGAGTTACCTTCTTCACATTCTTCTTCTTGCTTGCAGCACTGGCTGTAAACAAAGAAGCACTCGCCACGAGGACGAGTGCTGTCATTAAATATTTCTTCATTTCTTATAAGTCCTCTACTCAAAATGAGTTCCCACAAAAATTACTTGCCACCTACAGAGATCAACTCAATCTTGAAGATCAATACAGAGAATGGCTTGATCTGACCCTGCTCGCGCTCACCGTAAGCCAACTGCTGAGGGATGTAAACCTCCCATACAGAACCGGCTGGCATGTGAACCAAAGCCTCAGTCCAACCCTTGATAACCTGGTTAGCACGGAGATCTACAGCCTGACCACGCTTGAAAGAAGAATCGAATACCTTGCCGTCGATTGTCTTACCCTCGTAGTTAACCTTTACCATAGATGTATCCTTTGGCATAGGGCCGTTACCCTCCTTGATTACCTTGTACTGAACACCTGAAGGAAGAGTTACCACTCCTGGCTTCTTCTTGTTGGCAGCGAGGAACTTCTCACCAGCCACCTTGTTAGGACCATATTCCTTCTCCATGTTCTTTGCCTTGATGGCCATCATCTTGGTCTGTGCCACCTGAGCAGCCTGCTCTACAGTCATCAAACCCTTCTTGCCGGTAGTACCTGTGATGAAACCTGCCATGAAGTTCTTCAAAGAGATAGTCTTGGTAGAATCGTCACCGAATACCTCGTGGTTGATACCCTTAACCATCTGGTTAGAAATCTGCTGACCAATCTGAATACCTGCATAGTAAGCAGCCTTCTTCTTGTCATCACCAGCGTTGGCACCATCGTTGAGACCCTTGATGAAATCATCCATGTAAGCGGTATCCACGCCCATGCGCTCTACCATAAACTCCTTCAGACCCTGAGTCTGAGACATACCCATGGCATAGCTCATTGTATCTACATCATTCTTGAGATCTGCCTTTGGAGTAGAATTGCCACAAGCTACGAATGTAGCGGCAACACAAGCCACGAGGGCTCCGAAAAATAACTTTTTCATTTTTTACTTTATGTTTTATTCTTTGTTCTCTCTATATATTACTTTACCGCAACAAGCTCTACATCGAAGATCAATGCTGAGAATGGAGGAATGGCTGCACCTGCGCCACGCTCGCCGTAACCCAGCTGATAAGGGATGAAGAAACGGTACTTAGCACCCTCGGTCATCAACTGAAGACCCTCTGTCCAACCAGCGATTACCTGGTTCAATGGGAAGGTAGCTGTCTGACCACGGTCGTAAGAGCTATCAAACTTAGTACCATCGATGAGTGTACCCTCGTAGTGGCACTCTACCTGATCTGTAGCCTTAGGAGCCTTGCCGTTACCCTCGCGCAGGATCTGATACTGCAAACCGCTCTTGGTAGTGATGATACCATCCTTCTTAGCGTTCTCTGCGAGGAACTGCTCACCAGCCTCCTTGGCAACCTTGCCCTTCTCTGCAGCTGCAGCCTGAGCCTTAGCCTCCTGCTCTGCGAAGAAGTTCTGTACCAACTCCTGTGCTTCCTGCTCATCAAGCTGAAGCTTGCCTGCAATCGCATCCTTTACAGCCTGTGCAAAATCATCAATGTTCAAACTCTCTGCACCCATAGAAGCCAACTGGCGACCGATGCCAATGCCTAAAGCATAACTTACTTTATCCATAAATTTATCTTATAACTTTGTATTAATATTCTTTATTTTGTACTTATTGTCCTTAAAACGAGTGCAAAGATAACATTTTTCTCGCTGATAACGATGATATTTAAAGAAAAAAGTGTAAATTTGTGCATTCTTAATAAGAAGATTAAGAAAATATGAATAAATAAAACGCGATAAGATGAAGAAACTCGTATTTTTAACCGGCGCTGGAATGTCTGTGGAGAGTGGTTTCAAAACTTTCCGTGGAAATGATGGCTTGTGGGAGAACTATCCTGTAGAACAGATAGCTACCCACGAGGGATGGGAAGCTGACCCTACCCTAGTAACTAACTTCTATAATATGTTGCGCCATAAGCTCTATGCCGCTCAACCTAACGAGGGACATAAACTTATCAAGGATCTGGAGAAGGATTTCGACGTAACGGTGATTACACAGAATGTGGATAACCTGCACGAGAAGGCGGGATCCAAGAACGTGATCCACCTGCATGGAGAACTCTCCAAGGTCTGCTCTTCGCGCGACCCTTACGACTATCGATACATCAAGGAGTTGCCGGAGAATGACTGTGAGGTGGAACCTGGAACCAAGGCGGGCGATGGCAGCTTGCTGCGACCATTCATCGTCTTCTTCGGCGAGAGTGTTCCGATGATAGAGCCTGCTGCCGAGGCGGTACAGCAAGCCGACATCTTCGTCATCATCGGCACTTCGCTCAACGTGTATCCTGCCGCTGGCCTGATAGCATACACCAAGCCGAACATTCCTATCTATCTGATAGACCCAGGTGCCGTAAACACCAACGGCTACTACAAGATTGAGCATATCATGAAGGGGGCTTCTGAAGGAATGAAGCAGCTGAAGGAGATCCTGGAGAAATAAGCAAGAAAATCGCCCTGTAAGAGCAAAAGCTTTAGAATGAGATGCTTTTGCTTTTACAGGGCGACTTCGTTTTATATCGAAAAGCCAATTATGCCGATGCTCTCGTTCCCATACGTGCCTCGGCTACGTTTACCACGTAATCACCGAGCTTCTCGCACTCCTGAATGATATCCATATACAGGGTTCCTACACCATAGGTATAGAGATGGTTATCCACATCGTCCAGATTCTGGTTTCTCAACTGAGTACGGAAGTTGTTGATTTCCGTCTCAATGTTATAGGTATGGTTCATATTGATACTCTGGCGATCGTGAGCAAACATGAAGTTCATCTGGGTAAGCGACTCATCTACCAGCTTGAACATCTGATGGATATTCTCATTCTGCTTTGCCGTGAACTCCTCCTTGTTCTCTCCCTTGCGCTTGATGGTGCGGGCAAGGTTGTAGCAACTGTCGCCAATACTCTCTATCTCGGAAATCGCACGCAGCATCGAACGAATCTTCGCCTTGGTATCATCACTCAGATGGGCATCGCTCACCTGATCCAGATACTTGGCTATCTCAATCTCCATATTATCCGAAATGCCCTCATACTTCTCGATGCGCTCATAGAGCTTGTCGAAAGTCTTGGCATCCTGGGTATCCATCAACTCTCTCACCATACCAAACATACGATGAATGCGCTCGCCGAAACTGCCGATTTCCTGCTGTGCCTCGAAAACTGAAAGCTCCGGTGTCTTCATGATACCAGCCTGGATAAAGCGCAGGCGGAAATCCTCCTCCTCCTTGTCTGCCTTAGGCTTGATAAGCTTGCAGACCACCTTTTCCAACTGCGGGATAAACCAGATGAGCACACCTGTGTTGCAGACATTGAAGCAGGTGTGGAACATCGCCAGGACGATAGGCAATAACTTCGCCTTCTGCGCTGCCGACATGCTGCCATCAGGATCGTAGCCCACAATAGAGCAGACGAAATCCACGAAAGGATAAAACAGGCAGAGAACCCAGATGACACCAAACACATTGAACACCAGATGAGCCAAAGCCGCACGACGAGCCTGGGCATTGGCACCCAAAGCAGCAAGGTTGGCAGTAGCAGTGGTTCCGATATTCTCACCCATCACCAGCGCAATACCCAGATAGATAGGAAGCACTCCCGTAGAACAGAGCAGGATGGTAATCGCCATCACCGCTGCCGAACTCTGTACGATGCAGGTAATAAGCGTACCTATCAAAAGGAAGACGACAATGGTGAAATGACTCTTCGTATCGAAGGAACCGAAGAAGTCGATAACTGCCGGATTATGCTCCAGATCGAGAGCCTTGCCTGCACTGCTCAACAGAACGAGCGAGAAGAAGAGAAAGGCAATACCGAAAAGGAAATCTCCAAAATACCGGCGCTTCTTGCTATATATCAGCATAATGCCGAGGAAGAACGCAGGGAAAACCACGATGGTTAAATCTACATTATAACCCAGCGACATAATCCATGCCGTAAAAGTGGTACCGATGTTGGCACCCATTATCACGGAAATGGCTTGGGCCAGGGTGAGCAGACCTGCATTCACAAAAGAAACCGTCATCACGGTGGTTGCAGAGGAACTCTGAACAGCACAGGTAATAAAGGTACCTGTAAGCATTCCCGTAAATCGGTTGGTAGTCATAGCTCCTAAAATGTGGCGCAACTGGGATCCTGCCATCTTCTGCAAAGCCTCACTCATCACCTTCATACCATAGATGAGCAATGCCAGAGAACCGAGAATCTGAAAAAAAATCACAAGATATTGACTTGTATCCATAATTAATTGTTTTTGTGGAAATGTTTGTTACGTTTCGATTGCAAATATAATAAGAAATCCGCTTATTACGAAATATTAAGCAAGGATATTTCAAATTGTAACAGCATTGTAACATCCTAAACCAATGAACATCTTTAAAAAGAAACAAAGCGCTCTTTTCTATCTACTATTTATTATATACCGTTTTTCTACTCTTGGTATAGAAGGAAAGGAGAAATTAGTGGCCTATTTTGTTACATATTTAATAAAAAACAAAAAAAGATGCCAAGAAACTTTGTATTCTCCGATTTTTTTTGTTTCTTTGCCTTATAAAACTATAAACAGTCATATAACAGTCGTAATTATGGGAAAAGGTAAAAAAGGCGGCAAAAGAATGAACAAGGCGCAGCTCACAGAGATTCTGCAGCAATTCTTTGCCGAAAGGCCGGGCGAAACGCTCAGCTTTAAAGAAATATTCCGTTCCCTCCATCTCACCACGCATCCGCTCAAGATGCTGGCTATCGACATCATGGAGGAAATGGCATGGGATGACTATCTGGCAAAGGTAAGTGATAATTCGTATCGCCTGAACCAAAGCGTGCAGGTGATGGAGGGTAAGTTTGTTAGAAAGGCAAATGGCAAGAACTCCGTCATTCCTGACGGCGAAGAGAATCCTATCTTCGTTTCTGAGCGCAACTCTATGGGAGCGCTCAATGGCGACCGAGTGGAATTCACCTTCCTCGCCCGTCGAAAGAACCACATCAAGGAAGCACAGGTAAACAAGATCCTGGAACGTGCAAAAGATACCTTCGTTGGTAGATTGAAAGTGGATAAGGATCTGGCTTACCTTGTTACACCAAGCGATGTCTTCGCTCACAACATCATCATTCCAAGAAGAAAGGTGAAGGGTGGAAAGACCGACGACAAGGCGGTGGTACGAATCATAGAATGGCCGGATGGAGAAAACAAGAGTCCTATCGGTGAGGTTGTGGATATCCTCGGACAGAAGGGTGACAACGATGTAGAGATGAACTCTATCCTCGCCCAATATGGATTGCCTTACAAGTATCCAAAGAACGTAGAGGATGCTGCCAACAAGATTTCAGGAGAAATCACAGAGCAGGACTACAAGGAGCGAGAAGACTTCAGAAAGGTTTTCACCTGCACCATCGACCCGAAGGATGCCAAGGACTTCGATGATGCCTTGAGTATCCAGAGACTGGAGAATGGCAATTGGCAGGTGGGTGTTCACATCGCCGATGTTTCGCACTACGTCACAGAGGGCAGCATCATCGACAAGGAGGCCGTGAAGCGTGCCACATCTGTATATCTCGTAGATCGCACCATCCCGATGCTTCCTGAGCGTCTCTGCAACTTCATCTGTTCGCTTCGCCCTAACGAGGAAAAACTGGCATACAGCGTCATCTTTGAACTCGACAACAATGCCGAGGTCAAGAACTACCGCATCGTGCATACCGTCATCGAGAGCGACCGACGATATAAATATGAAGAGGTACAGGAACTCCTAGAAGCAAATGGCGTGATTGATGGTACCGGCGAACCGGCTCCGGCAGAAACCAAAGAGCATCCATACCAAGGTGAAAATGCCCTCCAGCTTATCACCCTTGACAGACTGGCAAAGAAACTTCGTGCTGCAAGATTCAAGAATGGAGCCGTGAAGTTCGATCGAGAGGAACTGCATTTCGATATTGACGAGAAAGGCAAGCCTATCAGCTGCTACTACAAGCGCTCTAAGGATGCCAACAAACTCGTGGAGGAATTCATGCTCCTAGCCAACCGTACGGTGGCTGAAAGTATCGGAAAGGTGAAAAAGGGAAAGAAGCCAAAGACGCTTCCTTATCGTATTCACGACAATCCAGACCCACAGAAGTTGGAAACCCTGCGTGAATTCGTTGTGAAGTTCGGCTATAAGATGAAGACCGAGGGCACCAAGGGCGCCACAGCCAGAAGCCTGAACAAGTTGATGGCTGACTGCGAAGGCAAGCCTGAGAACAACCTCATCCAGATGGTAGCTCTCCGTGCAATGATGAAGGCAAAGTATTCCGTCCACAACATCGGTCACTTCGGCCTGGCATTCGAATACTACACTCACTTCACCTCGCCGATCCGCCGTTATCCGGATACAATGGTACACCGCTTGCTCACCAAGTATGCACAAGGCGGCAGAAGTGCCAACGAGAAACATTACGAGGAACTCTGTGAGCATTGCTCCGACATGGAGCAGATTGCACAGAATGCAGAACGAGACAGTATCAAATATAAGATGGTAGAATTCATGGGCGATAAGCTAGGTGAGGAATTCGATGCCCACATCAGCGGTATCACTTCTTACGGCATCTATGCAACCATTGATGAGAACCATTGTGAAGGTATGATTCCGATGCGAGACATCGCAGACGATTACTACGACTTCGATGAAAAGAACTTCTGTTTGATTGGTCGTCGTCATCACAACAAGTACCAATTAGGTGATGCTATCCGCATCAAGGTGGCGCAAGCCAACCTGGAGAAGAAGCAGTTGGATTTCGCCCTAACCGGCGATTCTGCTCCTATACGCAAGGAAAAGCCTGAGGCTAGTACTTCTTCCAAGAAAACAAAGAAGTCGAAGCAGAAGACACGTAATCATCGTAGAAACAAATAATCTCTCCATATCAAACTGGGCTGACCTTTAAGGTTGGTCCAGTTTTTTTCTGCGTCATCCAGGACCGAACAGGTCAAAAATCTGCGCACATCTGTGAAATCAGTGTGAAAAAGAAAAAGCACCAAAGAAAAATCTGCGTCATCTGCGAAATCTGCGTGACCTAAAAAACAATTCGCGTGAGAAAGAATAAAATCTGCGTGAAAACAAAAAAGCCTCAGAAATCTTTCGAAATCTGAGGCT